>CBDUXW010000100.1:0-8806 GCA_965371275.1 uncultured bacterium
TCTCGCACCAGCTGCTCGCCGGCGACACCCGACATGACAATGACCGGCGTCTGGATGCCCACACCGCGGATCCAGTACAGAATGTCGATTCCGCCATGGATGGGCATGAAGACATCGAGATAGATGAGGTCCACAGACGACGTCAGGATCTTCTCTAGCGCTTCTGCGCCGTTCACCGCGAGCAATAGCTCGTAACCAAGCGGCGCGAGAACTCGCTCAAGAAGGGCACGAACCGCCGGCTCGTCATCCGCGATCAGCACGCGAAGGGGTTTGCCGGCACGGGGTGCCGCATGTGGATCCCCGACAGCCGGGGCTGGGCCTGAGGGTTCCAGGGAGAACTTGGAGAACTCTCCCGTTCTCTCGGTGGATGCCTGATTGAGATGCTCGTAGAGGCGTTGTACTTGCGCGTCATCGCCTCGGCTCTTGTAGTGCCGGATCAGACAGTGGAACGTCGCTGGACTGTCGCAACCCCTGTCAATGATTTCTTCCCAGATTCCCAGGGCACGGGAAGACTCCCCCTGCTTGTCTAACGCCACGCCCAGATAGTGGGCCACCGAGGCCGTGCCGGCGATATCGCCCAGCTCTTCGTAACTCGCGACGGCTTCGAGGAGGCATTTTGTGGCCGTATCGAAGTAGCCACTCTCGAGCGCGTTTAACCCCCTCCGCTCCGCCCGAGCAGCTCGATCACGGCGAGCTTGCCGCGCATCGGACTTCGCAGGATCAACGTGGTCCTCAAACATGCCATGGTCCCCGGCCAACAATCCTAGGCTGCCCCGTCCGCCGGCTGAAGCCCTTTCTTGCTCAAGGCGCTCGCCGGCGGCAGTCGGTCGCTTCAAAGGCCATGAGAGCAGGTGGCTGTGGGACTCCAAAACTCGGATGCGCCCGTCGCGGGGCTTGTGCCTCAGAATCAGCTCTCACTGTCCTTCTCCCGGTTCGCCACCCGCAACACTTCCAAAGGTTCGTCGAACTCGATGGCGTATTGTCCGGTCGCCCCCATCCGCAACAGCTTCCCGAGCTTGGACTTCACGCTGACACGGTCTTGCGGGTCCTCGACGAAGCAGACAAGGCAATCGTTTCCGAACAATCGCTGAGGTATCTCTCGCTCGAGGGATACTTTCACCCCGCCACGGCTGATGTTCAGCACCACTCCGTTGGTTGGTTCGAAACCCAGGACCCCTACGGCGACCTGGAGCTTGTCCAGGTGAACCTCGACGCGCAAAAATCCGCGGCGCTCATCATGGTATTCAGGCATGCCGATGCTCCCCGAACAACAGCGTAAGGCGCCGACGCTCGGCAACGGAAGCCCTCTCTCTCCGGAGGCGATCGCTGCCTGCGATCGTCGGATCAACGGGAAGACTTGACAACCGAGACCACCTCAGCGAGTCGGCGTTGGATGCAAGGGATCACCAAATCTAATTCGAGCGGCTTACGGAAAAAGTCTGTTGCTCCCCAGGCCAAGGCCGCGTCTTCGTCTTCGTCGCTCGCGACACCGGAAAGAGCACACACGACAGGAATGCGCTCAACCAAATCCGAAGCCATTCTCAGCAGCTCGATGCCGTTGAGTCGTGGCATCGAGATGTCCAGCAAGAGGACGTCAGGCCGTTGGCGCCTGATTTCGTTCAGAGCCTCAATGCCATCTTTGGCTACCGCCACGTCGAAACCGTGCTGGGAAAGCAGTCGGCTGAGCAAGTCGCGAACGTCACGCTCGTCATCCACGACTAAGGCTCGACGAGGCCTTCCGGAAGAGAACTTTTCTGAGGAACGGATCATGTTGTTGATTTGAACACGGAGATTAGAAGAAAGCAAAATACATAATATTTAGCCTGTATAAGATATGATAAATTAGTAAAAAATAATAAAACATAAATTTGCATACTAATGATCACTTTAGACTAGTGTTCACTCCCCCTCTTACCCCGATTCGCGCTTCGGTGACGGCCTCCTAGGCCCGTGTTAGACTGGCGCCGCCGAGCCGAAATCAGCGCCGACCCGGCGCCTTCGAGGGCGTTCTCGGCACCGCGTTCAGGGGCGTTGTGGGGCTGACAACCAATCGGGAGGTCAGGGCATGAAGTTCTTTCTCGATACGGCGAACATCGACGAAATCCGGCAAGCGGCCGACCTTGGAGTGTTGGACGGAGTCACTACGAATCCGTCATTGGTGGCCAGAGAGGGACGACCTTTCGAGGAGGTCATCCTCGAGATCTGCGAGATCGTGCAGGGACCGGTGAGCGCCGAAGTGCTCGCCACCGATTTCGAGACCATGGTCGAGGAGGGCCGCCGTCTGGCGGCGATCCACGAGCATGTCGTGGTCAAGTGCCCGCTGACCCACGACGGCATCAAGGCCACGAAACAACTCTCGGAGGACGGCATCCGCGTCAACGTGACGCTTTGTTTTTCACCGGGCCAGGCGCTGATGGCAGCCAAGGCTGGAGCCGCCTACATTTCGCCGTTCGTCGGTCGCCTTGATGACATCAGCCAGGACGGCATGGAGCTGGTGCAGCAGATTATCGCGATGTACGAGAATTATGGATTTCCGACGGAAGTCCTGGTGGCCTCGATTCGAAGCCCGAAGCACGTGCTCGACGCCGCCCTCATGGGCGCCGACGTAGCCACGGTGCCGTACAAGATCTTCGATGCCCTGCTCAACCACCCGTTGACCGACAAGGGCCTGGCGGCATTCCTCGCCGATTGGGAAAACGCCCGCGAGGCAGTCGCCCCCGAGCCCGTCGAAGCCTAGCGGGCGGTGGTGAAAGAAGGCCGTTTCGAAGAGCTCGAACGCCGCGAGCAGGAAGCACGTCAAGGCGGCGGTGAAGCGCGCGTCCAGCGCCAGCACGACGCCGGCAAGCTGACCGCGCGCGAGCGTCTCGATCTGCTGCTCGACCCCAACACCTTCGAAGAGCTCGACCGCTTCGTGGTTCACGGCTGTCAGGATTTCGACATGCAGGACCAGCGCATCAGCGGCGACGGTGTGGTGAGCGGCCACGGCCGGATCGACGGTCGACTGGTGTATGTGTTCGCTCAGGATTTCACCGTGTTTGGGGGCAGCGTTTCCGAGGCCAACGCCGGCAAGATCTGCAAGATCATGGACCTGGCCATGGACATGGGCGCGCCCGTGATCGGGTTGAACGACTCCGGCGGCGCGCGGATCCAGGAAGGCGTCGCATCGCTTGCCGGCTACGCGGAGATCTTCCTCCGCAATACGCTCGCTTCCGGCGTCGTCCCGCAGATCTCCGCCATCATGGGGCCGTGCGCGGGCGGCGCAGTGTACTCGCCGGCCATCACCGACTTCGTGGCCATGGTGAAGGACAGCTCCTACATGTTCCTCACCGGTCCCGACGTCATCAAAACGGTGATGCACGAAGAGGTCAGCGCTCAGGACCTGGGAGGCGCCGATGTGCACAACCAAAAGAGCGGCGTCGCCCACTTCGCCACCGCCGACGACAGAGAGTGCATGGCGCTGCTCCGCGAGTTGCTTTCCTACCTGCCCAGCAACAACCGCGAAGACCCGCCGCGACTCGAGCCCACCGACGACCCGGAGCGCGCCGATGCGGCCCTCGACGACCTGATCCCCGAAGATCCCAACAAGCCCTACGACATCGTCGACCTGATCCACGGTGTCGTCGACAACGGCAACTTCCTGCAGGTACACGAGCAGTACGCCCGCAACATCGTGGTCGGCTTTGCCCGCCTGCACGGTATGTCGGTGGGCATCGTCGCCAATCAGCCGGACCACCTGGCCGGCACGCTCGACATCGACGCCTCGCTCAAGGGCGCCCGCTTCGTGCGCTTCTGTGACGCGTTCAATATCCCCCTCGTGGTGTTCGAGGATGTTCCCGGGTTTCTGCCCGGCACCGAGCAGGAATTCGGCGGCATCATCAAGCACGGCGCCAAGTTGCTGTACGCCTTTGCCGAGGCCACCGTACCCAAGCTCACCGTAATCACCCGCAAGGCGTACGGCGGCGCCTACTGCGTGATGGCCTCCAAGCACATCCGCACCGACGTGAACTTCGCCTATCCGACCGCCGAGATCGCGGTAATGGGCTCGGAAGGGGCGGTGAACGTGCTGTTCCGCCGCGAGCTCGCCGCCGCCGACGACCCCGACGCCCTGCGCGCCGAAAAGACCCAGACCTTCCGCGACAAGTTCGCCAACCCCTACATCGCCGCCGAACGCGGCTGGGTGGACGCCGTCATTCGCCCCCACGACACCCGCCCCAAGCTGATCAAGGCCCTGCTCGCCCTCGACACCAAGGTCGACCGCAACCCGCCCAAGAAGCACGGCAATATTCCGCTGTAACCCAGAGGCGCGTGGCCGTCCCAACTCAATAAGCAGGGCGAGCCGTGCCTTGCCTGGGTTTCATCTCGAACCTCTCAACCGGGCTCCGTGCAGTCGATGGGTTATACTTTTGGTATGAAAATCGCCATTTCGCTCCCCGACGACTTGTTCGAGGAAGCCGAGAAGTTGGCGCGCCGGCTCAACGTGTCACGCAGCAGGCTCTACCGCGAGGCCCTTGCCGAATACGTTGGACGTCACGACCCGGACGAGATCACGACGGCGCTCAACCGGGCTTGCGATGCGCTGGGGCACGTGCCCGATCCTGCCGCCGCGGCCGCCGCCCGTCGCATTCTCGAAGCCAGCGAGTGGTGATCAACCAGGGCGATGTCTTCTGGGCTGATCTTCCGGCAGCGCGGGGCTCGGAGCCGGCGTTCCGCCGCCCTGTTGTGGTGGTGCAAGGCAACGCCTTCAATCGCAGCCGCATCTCGACCGTGGTCTGCGTACCGCTGACCAGCAACCTGGGTTGGGCGGAGGCGCCCGGCAACACGATGCTACGCGCCGGGAGCACCGGCTTGCCGAAGAGCTCGGTAGCCAATGCCTCCCAAATCGTCACCATCGATCGCGCATTCCTGACAGAGTCCGTAGGTTCGCTACCGTCGCGACATCTGCAACTCGTGCTCGCCGGGATCGACTTGGTCCTGGGACGCTAGCAGGCTGGTCGACGGCCCGGGTCGCAATCGACGTGACGCCACCCGCGACCCCGGGATACGCTCTATCGATGGAGATTCGTAAGATTCGGCGTATTTTGGTCGCCAACCGAGGCGAGATCGCGGTCCGGGTAATTCGCGCCTGTCGCGACCTGGGGCTGGAGTCTGTCGCGATCTACTCGGAGGCCGATCGCGAGGCGTTGCACGTGCGCTTCGCCAACTTCTCCTATTCCGTCGGCCCGGCGGCCGCCGCCGCGTCGTATCTCGATATCGATCGCGTGCTCGCGGTCGCCGAGAGGGCTGCCGTAGACGCCGTTCATCCGGGCTACGGGTTCCTCTCCGAAAATCCGGAGTTCGCCCGGCGCTGCGCCGATGCCGGCTTGATCTTCATCGGCCCGACGGCCGACTGCATGGCGCTGGTCGGCGACAAGGCGCGCGCCCGCCAGGCCGCCGTGGACGCCGGAGTGACCGTGGTGCCGGGCTCGCCGGCACCGGTGATCGATGCGGCCGCAGCCAGGGCCGCAGCCGCGGATCTCGGCTATCCGATCATGCTCAAGGCCGCGGCAGGCGGCGGCGGCAAAGGTTTGCGATTCGTCGGCGCCGAGGACGACGTCGAGAGCTCTTTTGCCACCGCCAGCAGCGAGGCGCAGTCGGCGTTCGGCGACGGTCGCATCTACGTCGAGAAGGCGATCGTGGCGCCGCGCCACATCGAGATCCAGCTCCTCGCCGATACCCACGGCAATCGCATTCACCTCGGCGAGCGCGAGTGCACGCTGCAACGCCGGCACCAGAAGGTGCTCGAGGAGTCGCCGTCGCCGATCATGGACGATGATCTGCGACAGCGTATGGGTGACGCGGCGTTGGCGGTGGCGAAACAAGCCGACTACAGCAACGCCGGCACGGTGGAGTTTCTGGTCGACTCGAATCGTGATTTCTACTTCATCGAGGTCAACGCCCGTCTCCAGGTCGAGCATGCGGTGACGGAAGCGCTCACCGGAATCGACCTCGTGGCCGAGCAAATCGCGCTCGCCGAGGGCCGCGAGCTGTCGATGTCACAAGACGACGTCACCCTGCGCGGGCACGCTATCGAGTGCCGCATCTACGCCGAGGACCCGGACAACAACTTCGCGCCTTCGCCCGGCGTAGTGGAGGCGCTGCGCATTCCCGGCGGGCCCGGCATCCGCGACGATTCGTGCCTTTTCGAGGGTTATGAGGTTCCGATTTACTACGACCCGATCGTCGGCAAGCTGATTGCCTGGGGCGCCGACCGCGGCGCCGCGATTCGGCGCCTGCAACGGGCCCTCACCGAATACAAGGTGCGGGGTATCGCCACCACGATCCCGTTGTTCCTCCGTGTGCTCGCCGATCCCGATTTCATTGCCGGCGAGTTCGACACCGGCTACCTCGACCGCTTGCTCGCCGCCCCGACCGATGCTGCCGACGGAGAGGACGAAGAAATCGCCGAAGTGGCGCGACTGGCGGCAGCGATGCACGTGTTCCTCACGGAGGAAGAGCGGGCCTTTCGACCACCGTCCACAGCGTCGTCGGCGTGGAAGATCACGGGACGCGCGGCGTCTCTGGACGGCGATATTTGAACGAGGAGTGGCGCACTTGATTATCGAAGTGAGCATCGGCGACGAGATACCGCGTCGCTATCGTGTGCGCCGAGCCGGCGAACGAATCGACATCCGCCAACTCGACGGCGATGCCACGGTCGACAACTTCGCCGCCGGCGCCCACGACGACGAGATTTCGATCGACTGGCGCCGGCCTCAACCCGGAATCTACTCGTTGCTCGTGGGCGACGCCTCTTACGAGGTGTTCGTGGAGGACGAGCCCGACCATGTCGCCGTCCACCTCGTGACACGAACGTTCCGCGTCCACGCCGCCGACATACGGCGGCATCGAGCTTCAGGCGCTGAGGCGGTCCTTGACGGTCTGATCCGACTCGTCGCGCCGATTCCCGGGCGCGTCGCTCGTGTTCTTGTCGAGCCCGGCCAGGCGGTTGAACGGGGCGAGGGAATCATCGTCCTCGAGGCCATGAAGATGGAAAACGAGTTGCGGGCGCCGCGCGACGGCGTGATCGGTGTCGTCGAGGTCGACGAAGGCCAAGGCGTCGAAGGCGGCGCTCTGCTGGCGACGATCGAATGAGCTCGGACAGCAAGAAGGCCCCGAAACGCTCGCGACGCCGCAAGCTCGTCTACGCGCTGACGGTGCTGACCGTCGTAACGTTCGCGGTGTTCGCCACTACCTGGGTGTGGTTGGAGAGCCGGGCCGGGCAGGAGCGCGTGCGGCTCATGCTCGAGCGAAGGGTCTCTGCCGCACTGGGCCGGACGCTGAACATCGGCACCCTGGAGTTCGACCTGTTGCCGCTGCGCGCGGCGCTGACCGACGTCACCATCGGCGACGGCGACGGCGCCGATCAGCCGTTGCTTCGCCTGCCCGGCATCCGCATGCGACTCGACGCCTGGGCGCTCATGTCGCGCGAGATCCTGATCGAGTCACTCGAGCTCGACGACCCGACGGTGCACTGGGACATACGCGATGGAGAAGCGGCGCCGAGCCGTGCCGCGCCGCGCGACGATCCGGGTTTCACGTTGAGTATCAACCGACTGAACGTTTCCGGCGGTGCGATAGAGCTCAACCACCGGCGCTGGAACGTCGATACGGTGCTCGACGCGCTCGAGGTCGACATGCAGCCGGCCGGCGACACATCGTCGTCGCGACGCCGCGTCGGCACGGTACGCATCGGCGGCGGCAACGTGACTGTTCAGGACGCGGCGCGACCGTCGTCGCCGCTTCGATTGCTCGATCCGCTGCAGGCAGAGCTGCGGTTCGCACTCGAGAGTGACTCCCTCGACATTGAAGAGCTCCGCCTCACGCTGGCGAACAGCGAGCTTACCGCCCGTGGAGAGATTGCCGATTGGCGACGCGCGCGGCTCGACACAACAGGCCGCATATCGGTAGCCGACGTCGCCAAGCTGATCGGTCTCGACGGAACCGACGGCCACGACGGCGAAGCCCGCCTGCAAGGCACGGTGACCGTCGACCAGAACGGCGCCCGCTTCGCGGGCAACCTCGGCGCCGACAGCTTCATGCTCGCCGGGATCGAGGCCACGGACCTCAGCGCTGCCGTCGATGCGAACCTCGACGGCGTCGACATACACGATGTGCGCACCCGACTCTTCGGCGGTGAAATCGAAGCGCGCATCACCATCGACCGTGCCGTCGCACCCACGCGATTCGCCGTCGAGTACCGCGGCACCGGGGTCAACTTGGCGCGACTGACAACGACCCAGGGGCTCGAAGGTCTGCGATTCGCCGGCACCGGTAGTGCCGCCGGAGACTTGGTGTGGAGCACCCCGTGGCGTGAAACGCTCACCGGAACCGGCAGCATCGCGCTTGACGTTCCCTCTGCCGCGATGGACCGCCGCCCCATCGAAGACACGGCGACAACGCGCCGCTCCACGCTGTCGGCCGGCACGGATGAACGCGAGGCAGTGCAGCGCGGCGTCGGACAGACAGCCCCGACTCCTTCCCTGCCCCTGCGGCTGCGCGTCGCGGCTGCCTACGAGCTCGACGCCGGAAACCTGCTCATTCGCACCGCCAATGCCTCGCTGCCGCAAACCGACGCCTCACTGGAGGGGTCGATCGACCTCGACGGCGACGTCGCCGCCACGGTGCACATCAGCAGCAGCGACCTCCGCTTTCTCGACAGCCTGTTCACGCAGGTTCGACGGTTCCGTGGCGAGCTCCCGGTACCTCAGCCCTTGGGCCTGCGTGGCGTCGGTGACATTTCCGCGGTGGTCAGTGGCAGCGTTGCGCA
>CBDUXW010000101.1:0-8791 GCA_965371275.1 uncultured bacterium
GGCCGTGACAGCGGATTCCCAGCCCCCGCGCAAGTAGGAGAAACCCAGCAACAACCCGAAGACGGTTGCCGCCAGCGGGTTGGTGGCATGCGCCAGGCCGAACAAGAGAGCCGAGATCACCAGGGCGGCCAGCACCAGACGGCGCGTCGGTCGCACTGCGTCGGTTGCATCGGACGTCGTGAGCTCGAAGCCGAACTGCGGCCGCCACCCGTAGAAGCGCATGGCCAACGAAACCAGAAAGGGAATCGCGAAGAGGCGGTACATGGTCTCTTCCGCCAGCGCCGCTCGTGCCGACAGCGTGAAGATCTTCAGATGGCTGTCGATGTCATAGACGAGAGACGGCCGAAACGGCGCCGACGCCGTCGTCAGGTACAGAGCTCCGTTCGTCAAATAGATGAGCATGCCGATGCCGACGCCGTACACCGCGATGCGCAGCCAACGCCGTCGACTCGAGAGGGGAGCCAGCAGCAGGAAGCTCGGCAGCCCGAGGCTGCGGGCCGTCCACACGGCGAAGGTACTGGTAATCGCGAAAGCCGCGCTGAAGACGGCGAGCATCCAAGGGACGCTCGGCAAGCTGGATGCCGGCGAGGTGGCCACCTCGTCGCCGACCACAGCGATGGTGCTCAACAACACAGCGGTTCCGATAACGAACAGTGTCCGATATTCGACTGTGCGCGCTTCGTTGATGGTCCTAGATTCCCATGCTAAGTTGCCGACTCTTTCCATTGTAGCGTGACCGTCGCGACGAGAATAAGGCCTGAAAACAGCGTCGCGCCGATCTCCGTCGCACCCCCGTCGAGCAGGAGGCAGAATTGGTTCGTCACAAGGCATGGGATGACATCCCACGAGAAGAGCTCAATCCGAAGATCCTGCGGCGCATCGTGACCGGCGAGCAGGTGATGGTGGCCATCGTCGACCTCAAGGAAGGCGCGTCGGTGCCCATGCACAAGCACCACAACGAGCAGATCACCTTCGTGATCGAAGGGTGGCTGCGCTTCACTTTGGAGGATGGCAGCGTAGTCGACGTGCGCAGCGGGGAGACGCTCACCATCCCGCCGAACGTGGGTCACGCAGCCGTGGCGATGGAGGAAACCATCGATCTCGACGCATTCAGCCCCATCCGTGAAGACTGGCTGTCGGGTGACGACGCGTACCTGCGAGGCGACGATGAAGATTGACCTCTCGGGACGCACCGCTCTTGTCGGCGGCTCATCGGCGGGACTCGGCTTGGCGATCGCCCGCGGCCTCGCAACGGTCGGCGCCAACGTGGTGATGTGCGCGCGTTCCGAGGACAATCTGGTGCGGGCCGCGGAGGAGGTCGGTGCCGCCGGCGAAGGCGACGTGCTGACGGTACCTACCGATCTCACACAGGTGGATCAAATCGACGCACTGGCCAAACAAGCGCTCGAACGCTTCGGCACGGTGGACATACTGGTCAACAACGCCGGCGGTCCGCCCCCGGGAACCTTCGACGACCTCGACGAAGCCGACTGGCGTCATGCCGTGGATTTGACCTTGATGTCGGCCATCGAGCTCACCCGCAGGTTGCTCCCTCCGATGCGTGCCCAGCGATGGGGCAGGGTGATCAACGTCACGTCGACGTCGGTGAAACAGCCGGTCGACGGTCTGATCTTGTCGAACAGCATTCGCTTGGCGGTCGTCGGTTGGGCCAAGACGCTGGCTAACGAGATTGGCCCGGAGCAGGTTCTGGTGAACAACGTCTGTCCGGGTTACACCACCACCGAGCGTCTGGGACAGCTTGCCGGTGCGGTCGCCGGGCGACAGGGCATCGACGCAGATCAAGTGTTCGAGAACTGGGCTGCGCTGACACCGCTACGGCGGCTGGCGACACCTGAGGAGTTCGCCAACGTGGTGGTGTTTTTGGCTTCGGAGGCGGCGTCGTACGTTCACGGCACGACCATCGCCGTCGATGGGGGTCGCAGTCAGGCAATGACGTAAGGCGTTGCGGGACCGGAGCCGTGGCTACAGGGTGGAGCTAGCGCCCAGCTAATTTGTCGCTGATCAACCCCTGGTACAGCGACAGCATCGCTCCCCACATCGCGACGCGCAGCCAGATGCGGCCGACGACGTAGGCTTGCCCGGCCGCGAACGTGCCGGCGGCGCCGGCGCCCGTCGCTTCGAGACCGCGCGCCAGCATCAAGGCGCCTACCGCCACCAACAGGCCGACGACGAAAAGCAGGAGTTGCAGCAACAAGATCCGCGGCAAATAGCGGAACACGAAGCGCAGCGAGCGCAGCATCTCGATCAGCGTGGAGCGACTGTTGCGAGCCACCGTGCGGACGCGAGCGTAATCGATGGTCAACGCCAGTACGGAGACGCCTACCTCGAGAGCGACGATGCCGAGCCAGCCGCCGCGCACGCGAGCCCCTGGCGCCAGCAGGCCGACGAGGCCCAGCAGAAGCCACAGGCCGACCGCCCCGACGACGAGCAAGCGCAGGAAGCGCCCGGCATACAGTCCGCTGGCGGCGCCGAACTGGGCGAGAAAGGGAGCCTTACGAGGCGCGTGCAGGTAGGCAATCGCGCCGCCGGCGAGGACGCCGTAGAACAAGATGAAATAGGCGTCCGGGCTCCACAGCGGCCGTTCGAGTGAGCCCGCCATGGTTGCGTGCAGGGTGCTGCTCAGGCTCCACAATCGGGACGAAGTGTCGAGAACGGCGGCCCACGCCAAGGGCTCCCCGGCACCCACCGACCAGAAACCGGCCGGTGGCAGCAAGCTGCGCAGCGCCTGGCTGGCCAGCACGAACTGCAGCAGCCACATCCAGAAGATCAGTACCTTCGACCGCCAAGCGCGCCGCGCGCCCCACGACAAAGCACCGAGAGGATTGTTGCAGGCGGCTTGCGGCGGACCCGGCTCCCACTCGATGAGATCATCGATCTGGTCGTCGGTCGCTCCCATGTCGGCAGCTCTATGGGTCCGAGGCGCCGCGCGCCTCGATTAGAGTTTCATGCTCTCTTCGAGCTCGCGGTGCGATACGTGCAAACGGTGCCCGTCGTACTCCGCGAGCTTGGTCTCCAGCAGCTTGTCCACCACCTCGTCGCCCAACGTCGCGCGGATGACCTCCGACCCCGCGGTCGCCTGAACGGCGTCGTACAAATCGTGTGGCAGCGATTCGATGCCCTGCTGTTCGCGTTGCAACGGCGTGTAGTGGTACAGGTCATCGACCACCGGGTCGCCCAAGGGCAGCTTGTCGTCGAGTCCCTTGAGCCCGGCGGCGAGCATGACCGCGAATGCAAGATACGGATTGCACGCGGCGTCCGGGAAGCGCAGCTCGATGCGCGTCGCGACCTCGTTGCCGGGCTTGTACATGGGAATGCGCACGAGCGCCGAGCGATTGCGCTCCGCCCAGGCGATGTACACGGGTGCTTCGTACCCGGGGACCAGGCGCTTGTAGGAGTTGTACCACTGGTTGGTGATCAGGCACATCTCGCGAGCGTGCGCCAAGCAGCCGGCGAGAAAGTGGCGCGCCGTTGTCGACAAATGCTGCGGGGCGTCCGCGTCGTAGAAAGCGTTGCGCTTTTCGTCGCTGAAGATAGACAGGTGCACATGCATGCCGCTGCCGTTCTGGCCCGAGAGCGGCTTGGGCATGAATGTCGCGTGGATGCCGTTACGGCGGGCGATCTCCTTCACCAGCCATTTGTACGTCTGCAGGTTGTCCGCCATGTGCAGCGCGTCACAATACTTCAGATCGATCTCGTGCTGGCTGTGGGCCACTTCGTGGTGCATGTACTCCACATGGATTCCCATGGCCTGCAGGGCAAAGCGCGTGGCTTCGCGGAAGTCGTCGCCGACGTCCACCGGCACCATGTCGAAGTAGCCGGCGTGATCGAGAACCTCGGGAGCCTCGTCGGACGCGAAGTAGAAGAATTCAGCCTCGGGGCCGATGTTCATGTGCGAGAAGCCGTGGTCTACGAGGCGCGAAAGCTCCTTCGTCAGGATCACTCGAGGATCACCGGCGTACGGCACACCTTCCGGGCTGCGGATCTCCGCGAACATACGGATGCAACGGGCCGGCCCCACCGGAAACGGAATGAACTGCGCCGTTTTGGGAATTGGGAACGCCACCATGTCGCTCTCTTGGATACGCTGGTAGCCTTCCACTGAAGAGCCGTCGAACCCCATGCCCTCGTCGAAGGCGCCCTCGATCTCGGCCGGGGTCACCTCGAACTTCTTGAGAAAACCGAGGATGTCGGTGAACCACAGGCGAATCGAAGTGATCTCGTGCTCCTTGATATAGGCGAGAACCTCTTCTTTCGTCGTGAGGTTGAGCCCCTGCGGAACGCCGTGCTCGACGGGCACGTGGGCGCTCGTGTACGCCACCATATCTTCTGAAAACTCCCGAACTCGCTGAACGAAATCGTTGCCTGCGGAACGCATGCGCCTCTACTCCCCGGGAAGACCCGCTGCTGTGCTCGACGAGATACACCGCGGGCCGGTGCATTGTGCTGGAAAGATCGGGTTCGACGACGTAGCGGGTGGGCTCGAGGGGCAGCTTACGGCCGAACGGAGGAGTCGTCAACTCCACCGTCACGCGCTCTTCACGCCGAGCTGACTTAGGGTATCGTCCGAGGCGATGAGTGGAACTCCGGCGCTACTGATCTTGCTGCTGTACGGAGCCTTCCTGGCGCTTGTCGGCGTTTGGGCCGGGCGCCGTGTGCGCACCGCAGCCGACTTCTACGTCGCCGGGCGCCGTCTCGGCCCGGGTGTGCTGGCGGCGTCCGTCACGGCCGCCAATATCGGCGCCGGCACCACGGTCGGTGTCGCCTGGCTCGCCTACACGAGTGGCGCGTCGGCGTGGTGGTGGGTGGGGTCGGCAGCGATCGGCACGCTGATCCTCGCCTTCTGGTTCGGACCGCTCTTTTGGGAAGAGGCGCGTTCCCGCGAGTGTTTCACAGTGGGCGACTATCTCGAGTCGCGCTTCGGCCCCGGTGTACGTGGGCTGTCGATGACGATCCTGTGGGTCGGCACATTGGCCATCCTCGCCGCCCAGCTCGTCGCCATGGGCATTGTCTTCAATGTCGCTGCCGGCGTCCCGCTTGCGTACGGCACGGTAATCGGCGGGTTGATCGTATTCGTGTATTACAGCGCCGGCGGCTTGTGGTCTTCCGCCGTCGTCAACGTTGCCGAGTTGGCGGTGAAGTTGGTCGCGTTCCCGCTCGCGCTTCTTTTCGCCGCCCGCTCGATCGCCGGCGAGGAAGGCATCGGCCTGGCGCTCCGAACCGCCGCGGCGGCCAGCGGCATGGGCGATGCGTACCTGTCGCCGGTGGGTATCGGCGGCGCCGAAGTGTTCGCCATGTTTCTGGTACTGGCGCCCTCCTTTGTCGTGTCGCCGGGCCTCCTGCAGAAGTCGTTCGGCGCCCGTGATGCAAGCACCGTGCGGCGCGGTGTGGCGATCGCCGGGATGGTGATGCTGTTGTTCGCCGTTGTACCGACCGGGCTCGGCATGTTGGCCCGGGCCCAGTGGCCGGACCTGTCAGCCGCCAGCAGCCAGACGGCGTTACCCCTGTTGCTCGTCGAAGCGACGCCGGCGTGGATCGGTATGCTGGCGCTGGCCGCCTTGCTTTCGGCAGAGCTCTCATCTGCGGATGCCGTGCTTTTCATGCTGTCGACGTCGTTCTCGAGAGACCTGTATCAGGGCCACCTGCGGCCGGATGTCGACGATCGAGGGCTGCTCCTGTCCGGCCGCGTCGCCGCCGCGGTGGGGTTGGCACTGGGGCTCTTCGTGGCGCTCGGTGTGCCTTCGGTGATCGCCAACCTCCGCGTGTTTTACGGGCTCCTGGTGATCGCCATGGTAGTGCCACTGTTCGCCGGCATGTTCGCCCCGCGCGTGGGGAGCACGCCGACGCTGTCGGCGATGATCGTGGCGTTGCTGGTGGCTGTCGGTACCATCGTGTGGAACGGCGACGCGGTGACGGCGAGCTTCTGGCCTTTCTTGTTCGGCACGGCGGCGGGGGCGGTGACCTGCGGTGTCGTCGCGGCGTTGCGCCCGGGATAGAATCGGGCGCCATGTCCGAGACAGACGGCAAGCTCTACGTCGACGCCCGAACGCTGCTGCTGAACTCCGTGGTTCTGGCGCGGCAGATCTGGGACGACGGATTCCGCCCCGACTACATCATCGGGGTGTGGCGCGGCGGCACACCGCCCGGCGTGGCGATTCACGAGTTCTTCCGGCTCCACGGCCTCGAGCCGTATCACACAACAATCAAGACGCAGTCGTACCGCGGCATGCAGCGCGGCAATGGGGGCGTTGAAGTGAAAGGTCTCGGCCACGTGATCGACGTGGTGAACGCCGGGGACAGCTTGTTACTCGTCGACGACGTCTTCGATACCGGGCACACAATGGTGGCGATTCTCGAGGACATTCGTCGTCGGGCGCGGCGTAATACGCCCACTTGCAAGGTCGCCGCCGTTTATTACAAGCCCGAGAAAAACGAGACGGATATCGAACCTGACTACCACGCGATCGCCGACAATCGCTGGATCGTCTTCCCGCACGAGCTGGAGAGTCTCACCGACGCGGAAATCAGGGAGCATCGCCCAGAGGTATGGAAAGCCGTCAGGGAAGACTAGCGGGTTTCGGTGCGGGCTAGCGTCGATATTGCGCCTTCGAGGGTGACGCGGAACACGGCGCCGGCCTGCGGATCGGTTACGACGAGGCTGCCATCGGCGGCGCGCGTGATGCCTTGCGGATTGACCAACGGGGTCCCCTGCACGAGAACGCTGACCTGTCCTGCGGCAGAAACCCGGAACAGCGCCGCCGCGTAGCCGTCGGTGACCACGAAACTGCCGTCGTCCAGTCGCACGAGATCGTGCGGGAAGTCGAACGGCGATCCACGGGCCAGGGTGGTCACCGTGCCGTTACGCGAAAGCCGAAAGAGGGCGCGGGCGCCGTGCGATACGACAACAAAACCGTCTCCACCGTCGGCGACGATTCCCTTGGGACTGTCGACCTCGGCGAAGACCGTGACGATGCCGTCGAGGGTGACGCGCATCACGGCGCCGATGCCACTGCGCAGGTCGGACACCAGCACCGAATTTTCATCGAAGGCCACCAGGCCCTGAGGAATGTCGAGCTCCGTGGTGATCGTCGACAACGTCGTGTCGGCGGCGACCCGGTACAGGCCGAAGGTCGCAGGATCAGCCACCAGCCAGCCGTTGCCGTCGGGCGCTGCAACCACCGAACGTGTGCCGTAGAGGGGCGTGCGCGGCAGGCCGTCGCCGGTTCGTATCGCCTGTACGGCGCCCTGCGGATCGAGGCGCAGTAAGCCGTAGCGCTTGAAGTCGGCGACGATGAGATCCTCGCCGTCGGCGACGACGTCGACGGGATAGGCGAGTGCCGTGGATTCCTGAGGGCTTGGTGTTACCGCCGGCGCCACGAGCGGCAGGACCACAATGGCCGCCAGGCAGGCGACGCCGAGTGTCGACGCTGTACCTGGGCGACGGACTGGACGGAAGATCTGCATCACGATGCGGAATCTATCATGGAGAGTGCTGCCTCGATCTCGTGGCGCACGCTCTCGTCGCTTTCTGCTGCAAGGTGCGCGCGCAGGCCGTCCACGGACTCCGGTCCACCGAGCTGCCCCAGGGCCCACGCGACGTGGCCGCGGACCAACGGCTCCTCGTCGCCGAGAGACGCGACGAGCGGACCGACCGCCGACATGTCGCCGCTGTTACCGAGCGCGACGGCGACGTTGCGGATAAACCCGCTGCGCTTGGCGCGCCGTACCGGGCTGTCGCGAAAACGCGAGAGAAATTCATCGTTGTCGAGACCCAACAACTCGACGAGCGCCGGAGCGCGGGCATGCTCGCGCGGCGCGAAACTCTGGGCCTGTGCAGACACCTGAGCGAAGCGATTCCACGGACAGACGTCCTGGCAGTCATCGCAGCCGAACACACGGTTGCCCATGGCGGTGCGGTACTCGATGGGGATGGGGCCGCGGTTTTCGATGGTTAGGTACGAGATGCATCGCCTCGCGTCCAGAACGTAGGGCGCGACGATGGCATCGGTGGGGCACACGTCGATGCACGCGGTGCAGGTGCCGCAAGAGTCGCGATGGGCGCTCCCGGCGTGTAGGTGTAGCACGGCGTTGGTGATGACGGCACCAAGGAAGATCCACGACCCCAGGTCGCGATGAATCACGTTGGTGTGCTTGCCGATCCAACCGAGGCCGGCACGCTCGGCCCACGCTTTCTCCATGACCGGTCCCGTGTCGACATACCAGCGGCCTTGCAGGTCGGGGACGAGTCTCTCTAGACCCTCGACCAAGGCCTCGAGGCGCTCGCCGACCACGCGGTGGTACTCGTCTCCCCAGGCATACCGCGAGATGCAACCGGTCCGCGGATCATGGCTGGCGGCGTCGTCGGTGTGATAGTTCATCGCCACGACGACCACCGATCTCGCCTCGGGAACGACGAGCCGTGGGTCGCTGCGGCGTGCCGGATCACGGGCCATCCACGCCATGCTGCCGTGCATGTCGCGGGACAGCCATTCCTCGAGGCGCAGGCCGGCCGGCAAATCCTCCGCCGGGGCGACGGCGCAGCGATCGAAACCGACCTCCTCGGCGAGATGAACGACGCGCCGCGACAGCTCACGCGGGGCGGCCACGCTGTCGCTCACAACGGTCAGGACGTCGCCCTGCCGACGGCGCGCTCGACCAGGACCTGCAACAGGTGTCGCCGATAATCCTCGGCAGCGTACAGGTCGTCGCGTACATCGGCGATGCCTTCGCCGGCCGCCTGCGCCGCGCCTGCGATGTTGTCGGCATCGAGGGT
>CBDUXW010000102.1:0-8631 GCA_965371275.1 uncultured bacterium
CGCCACCCCCAAGCCCCTCACGCTCCCAAAACGCGAGGAAGCTTCATGGACAAGCTCTTTCAAGACATCGCCTTCGCCCTGCGCACCGTGGCCCGCAACCCGGGATTCGCGGCCACCGCAATCGTCACCTTGTCGCTCGGCATCGGCAGCAACGTGGCGATCTTCGGGCTCACCAACACGATGATGTTCAAAACGATGCCGTTCCCGGACGCGCACGAGCTCGTGATGGTGTACGAGACCACCCCCGACTATTTCCAAATCGACTTATCGGCGCAGAACTACCGGGACTTCTCCCGCCAACAGAGCACGCTCGCCGCCATGGCCATGTTCGACAACGACTCGTTCACGCTGCTGAGCGGCGGCGAGCCGGCGCGCATCGAAGGCCTGCGCACGACGGCGTCGTTTTTCGACGTACTCGGCATCGAACCGGCCGCCGGCCGGCTCTTTACGGAAGCCGAGGACCGTCCCGGCGGCGACCGGGTCGTGCTGATCAGCCACCGGTTGTGGCGCGATCGCTTCGGCAGCGACCCGCAGACGCTGGGTTCGTCGATCAGCCTCCAGGGCGAGCTGCATACGGTGATCGGCATCATGCCGCCGGACTTCAACTTCCCCAACAACGAGGAGCTGTGGACGCCGCTGGCAATGGACTACGCCAACGAGCCGCGCGCCAGCCACGGTTTCGATGCCATCGCCCGGCTGGCCCCCGGCATCACCCTCGAGCAGGCCGACGCCGAGCTGTCGGGAATCGCGGCCCAACTCGCCGCCGAGTATCCCGAATCCAACGAGGGCTTCGGCACAACCATACGCTCGCTGCGTGAGGAGGAAATCGGCGACGAGCGCATACTCGTGTACGTGCTCTCCGGCGTCGTCGGCTTCGTGTTGCTGATCGCCTGCGCCAACGTTGCCGGCCTGATGCTGGCGCGCGCCGGCGGCCGGCAACGCGAGATCGCCGTGCGCACCGCGCTCGGCGCGGGACGCGGCCGACTCGTGCGGCAGCTGCTCACCGAGAGTCTGATGCTGGCCGTCGTCGGCGGCGGCATCGGGATGCTGTTGGGTGCCCTCGGTTCGAGCCTCATCATCGCGTCGTTTCCGCCCAACGTACCGACCTGGCTCGATTTCAGCTTCGACGGCACCGTGTACGGTTTCACGGTCGCCGTCACCTTGATCACTGCTGTCCTGTTCGGTTTCGTTCCGGCGCTGCGCTCTTCGGGCGGCGCGCCGGGTGCGTCGCTCCAGCAAAGCTCTCGGGCCATGGCCGGTCGCGGCCGCAGCCGGTTGCGCGCCGCGCTGGTGGTCGCCGAGGTGGCCCTGGCGATGATCTTGCTGATCGGCGCCGGCCTGATGATGCGCGCCTACGTGCACCTCAACACCATCAATCCCGGCTTCGAGGTGGCTGACCTGCTGACCTTTCGCGTTTCCTTGCCGGAACCCGACTATCCGGAAAACGGCGATCGTGTGCGCTTTTTCGATGAGTTGCTCGAGGAAGTTGCCGCGGTGCCGGGCGTAACGGCCGCCGCCGGCACGACTCTGTTGCCGGTCGGCAGCTTCAGCGGCACCTATTTCGGCATCGAGGGCAACGAGAGCGAGGGCACCGGCACGCTGCCGGTGGTTACCTACGCCACCGTCTCGCCCGGGTACATCGGAACACTGGGAATTCCGCTCCTGCAGGGTCGCGCTTTTCGCCAGGGCGACGGCGCCGAAGGCTCACCTGAGGTTCTGCTGGTTACGCGCGAGGCGAACGATCGCTTCTGGCCGGGCGAGAGCGCGGTCGGCAAGCGCGTCAAGTTCGGACCGACCGGCGATCCGGACTCGGAGTGGAAAACCGTCATCGGTGTGGTCGACAACATCATGCAGATCGGTATCGGCGCCGACGACTTTCCCGGGGTCTACGTTCCCTACGAGCAGCGTCCGGCGGCGGGCCTGAACCTGACGATTCGACTCGGCGCCGCTCCCGGTGACGTTATGCCGGCCATCCGCGATCGGGTGTGGGCCATCGATCCCGACCTGCCCGTCTTCAACGTCATGACGATGGCCGAGCGCATCGCGCAGCAAGACTGGGAGCAGAAGCTTTTCACCCGCATCTTCGGCACCTTCGCGATCATCGCCCTGATGCTGGCGAGCGTCGGCCTGTACGGGCTGATCTCCTACTCGGTGGCGCAACGCACGGCGGAAATCGGCGTGCGCATGGCGCTGGGAGCCGACCGCCGCTCGGTGATTCGCATGGTGGTACGGCAGAGCATCGTGCTCGTCGGCCTCGGTCTCGGCATCGGTCTGGTGGGGGCGTTCGGCATCACCGGCGTGCTCGACAGCATGCTGGTAGGCGTAAGCGCCACCGACCCGCTCACCTTCGGCACGATCTTCGCGGTGCTCGTGGCGGTGGCGGCAACGGCGAGCTACGTGCCGGCCTTGCGGGCCACGCGTGTCGATCCGGTGCGCGCTCTGAGGGAGTAGATCAGCGCTCCAGCAGCCAGAAGTGCCCGAGGTAGGAAAACACGGTGAAGGCAATCTGATCGCCGCGCGGTGACCATGACGGATGCGTCTTGTCGCTCGCGTCGTGCGTGATCTGCTCAGGCTCGCCTCCGGTGGTGGGGACCCGAAACAACTGCATGTAGCCATCGGCCGCCGGCTCGATGTAGACAACCCATTCTCCCTCCGGTGACACCGAGATGCCCGTGAACCATTGCTCGCTGTGGAAGCGGTGCACCAGCTCGGGGCGGCCGCCGTCGCGGTCGACCTTCCAGATGCCGCGTTCGCCGACGCCATGCATGGCCTCGAAGAAGATCGTGCGAGAGTCGGGGCCGAACTCGGCGAACATTGCCGTGCCCTCGAAGTCGACGAGCTCGATCTCAGTTTGCGGCTGCGTGATCCGGCCGCTGTCCTGATCGAAACCGACAAGCTGCAGGAGGCCGAGCAGATCGCCGTCGGCGGTGCGCTCGTCGGTCGGGTAGACAATCCAGCGACCGTCGGGCGAGAAGCGCGGCCAGCCGGTTTCGTCGCCGCCGCCGGTGATCGGCTCGGCCTCCACCGATCCGTCGGCCGGCTTGAGCCAGATGTCGTCGGTGCCGTCGGCATGGGAGTGCAACGCGATCCAACGACCGTTGGGCGACCAGTGCATGCCCTGGTCTTCGGAGTACGAACGCCGCACCACCTCCATGGGTTCGTCGGCGATGCCGTCGGCGACCCGTACGAAGCCGACATGCTGGGCGATGTCGGGGTAGCCGGCGTCGTCGATGAGGCGGCGCCAGCTTCCGAAGGTGAAGGCGATGCGCTCGCCCGCCCAGTCCCACGACGGCGTTTCCGATTGGAACGTCGTAACCGGGATCGACGGGCCGCCGATGGCGACAACCCGCGCAATCGTCACCTCGTATTGCTGCAGCTTGAACAGAATCCGGCCGTCGGCGAGCGCGTACGGCGCGTATGTGTCACGGGTGAATTCGGTGAGCTGCTCGGCGGCGCCTGAAGCAAGATCGAGGCGCCACAGATCGACGGTGCCACGATCGTTCGGGCGCCCCACGTACGCGTCGTCTCCCACGAACGCGATCGGCCCGCGCACCTCGCCGAGGTCGGGAAGTGCCGGGGCCCGCCCGCAATCGAGCGACAGTTGCGGTCGTTCGCCGTTACCGTCAACGCAGGCCACACTGCCGTCCGGGCGCCAGGCGAGGTTGCTGAACGCTCCCGGGCCACCGACGGCCTCGACGACGGCGCCGGTCTCATCGAACATCCAGACTTGGCGTCCACCGGCGCGGGCCACGAGACCGGCGGCGCGTCCGTCGTTGTCGAAAACCAGCTCCACAAGATCGCCGCGCGCGGCCACGGCGCCGCCGGGGGGCGTCCACGACTCGCGTTGATCCCACAGCCGCGTCCGCACTCCGCTGTTGATGTCGTACTGGAACCAATCGAACCAGGAGCGCTCACGGTTGGCCTCACGCGCAACGAGTGTGCCGGAGTCCGGCCGCCACGCCAGGTGCAAACGTCGTCGCTGCCCATCACCCAGCTCGCGCCTCGGGCCGCCGGCCAGCGGCTCGATACGCAGGTGCAGGCCGACGTGCGTCGCCAACCATCGGCCGTCGGGCGACGGCACGCCAAGCGGGTCGCGGTACGCCACGGGTCCGAGCTGTTTGGCCGTCGTGACGTAGCGGAGTTGGTTGTTTTGGGCCGCGCCGGAATAATCGGCCACCGCCGCCATCGTGATCAGGGCTACCGCGACGAATCTTTTCATAGCGTGCAAGCTCATCATGTTGCCCGCCAAACAGCAACGGAGCTTGGATTTGCGATCGCGTCTGGAAATGAGCGGGCGGGACTCAGCCCGGCAGGGATGGGTTGCGCGGCTCGGCGTCAGGGTCGAGCATCGCGGTGTTCACTCTCGGCCGAGGCGCGAGAAGACAGTTCCTTCGTGCCAGGTCGGTCGCACGGCGGCATCGGCCACGTCGCGAGCGACCCCGGCAACGAAGCCCGCGTAGCGGGCGGCGGCGGCCCAGTCCCAGGGCAGATCGATCTCGTCCGACGGCCTGTGCAGGTGCTCGGCGACGTATCGACGCAGCTCGGTCAATCCATCAATGGCCGTGTCACGCGCTGTCATACCGCACATGAAGAACACCGAAGGGATGCCTTGCTGCACGAACCGGTAGTGATCGGAGCGCGTAAACAGGGCTTCCTCCGGAAGCGGATCGGCGCCAACGTCGAGGTCCATGCCGGCCGCGACTCGGCGCACGTTCTCATCGAGCGACGAATACGCCGTGCCGAACGGGATGATGTCGGCAAAGTCGTAGAGGAACACGCCGCTGTCGAGATTGATGTTGGCGACGATGTCGTCGGCAGGCACCGGCGGGTTGTGGATGAAGTAGTCCGAACCGACGAGACCGCGCTCCTCGGCGGTCACGGCGACGAACAGCACCGAGCGGCGCGGCGGATGCGCCGCCAGCGAGCGAGCGACCTCGAGGAGAACCGCCGTACCTGCGGCGTTGTCTCCTGCCCCGTTGTAGATCTCATCACCGCTGGCGTCGGGGCGACCGACACCGACGTGATCGAGGTGGGCGGTGATCACGATGTGCTCGTGGCGCAGCGCCGGGTCGCTGCCCGGCAGAAGGGCCACCACGTTGGGGCTCTCGAATCCGTCGTAGGTGCTGGTCTGGGAGAGGCTGACTCCGCCTCCATCGGACAAGAGCTTGGCGACCTGCTGGCTCACCAACGCCCCCGCCAGCAAGGCGGGCGCCACGTCGTGTCCTCGACCGTCGGCACCCTTCCAGGTCATCGCGCCGCCCTCCGCGCCCCGCGCCATGCGGACAAACGGATCGTCTTGGCCATCGACCATCGGGTAGGTGCGCAACATGCCCACCGCGCCATGCGACGCGGCGGTCCGCGCCTTGGTTTCTTCGCGGCTCAGGTGCGCCTTGGCATCGGTGGGCAGAGAGTTCGGTGCGCCGACAAGCGTGAGGACGATCTTCCCCTCTACATCCAATCCCGCGTAGTCGTGAACGCCGAGCTCCGGCGCCTCGATGCCGTGACCCGCGAAGACGACCGGCGCCTCCACTGAGCTGCTCGCCCGCCGCGGCTCTGCGTCGATGACGAAATCCTCGAGAGAGGTCAGCGTGTGACGGCCCGAGGCGGTACGGATTTCCATGCGTGCCGCGGCATTGTCGCGCCGCGAAATCTGCAGCGGTACCCATTGCAGGTAGCCGTCATCATCGCCGGCGGGCTGCAGGCCGAGCTGCTGGAAGTAACTCTCCACGTACGCCGCCGCGATGTCGTACCCGTCGGTCCCGGGGTTTCTGCCGCGCAGCAAGTCGCTGGCGAGAAACCGCACGTGGGCCTCGAGAGCGGCGGCGCTGGGAACGGTGACCTCTTGGCCGGCGGTCGGCGGTTCAGGCCCGGCGTGTGATGCCGAAACCAGCATCACAGCCAGCGCCCCCGACAGGGCGGCCAACGCGACAGCCCACGCATGACCCGGCCGATTGTGCTTGCCCATCGTCATCTCGTGCGGTCCTTCATCCCGAGGACTGTACGGTCCGGCCAAGCAGTTGGCAATTAACGGTGTCGCCCCGTCGCCCTGATGAACATCGTGTAGCCGCCGCCTACGCGCCCAGGAGATACAGCTTCCGGTTTTCAGCCGCCGCGTGCCATTCCGGGTTGTCGTGAGCCAACACGACGTCTTTTAGGACGGGATGACCCCGGTCCTGCTCCCAGCGCTCGAAGTTCGGCGGGCGGCTCATCATCGTCCGTGCCAGGAACGCCATGGCGCCGAGCATCCCGGTCTTTTTGAAGCTTGGATGGATGAGCGACGGGTTGTCGATGTAGCGGCGCGCGATGGTCTCGAACGACTCCGGCTTGCGGCCCGTGATCGCTTCCACGTGGTCTGTCGGAGCGCCGATCGCGAAAACTCCGCTACGGATTTCCTGCGCGTAGTAGAGGAGCTGAGAGGTCTCGAAATCGGAGACGCCGAGCCCCTTCGCCGCCTTGGCGAACATCTTCAGCGAGCTGTCCTTGTACCTGACCTTGCGGCCTACGACGTTCGTCAGAATATCGGCGATGTCACCGGGTGAAAGAAGCTCGGGGCCCGTCGGCCGGTCGCTCTTGCCGATGTGCGGCGCCGGATCGGCCAGCACGCCGGCGACAACACGCGCGATGTCGCCGTTGGAGGGCGGCGCATTCTTGCCGGCGCCGAAGGGCGCCATCAGCATCCCCAGGTTCACGATCGCCGGCAGGCCCAGCAAATAGACGAAGGCCAAGATACCGGGATTGACGTGAATCACATCCACGGACGGCATCCAGCGGTACAGCTGGTTGGCGATCCAGTGCTCGCGGGTAGCGACCGACGGATGCGTCGGGTGCGGGTTCCAACCGCTCATCAAGGCGACCACCTCGAGCTTCGCCTCTTCCGCGGCCAGGGCGAACAGGCTGGCGCCGTTCAGGAGGTTGGGGGCGAACGGCGGGCAGTGGTAGGCGCGTTGGACGCCGTGCAGCGCCTCGCGCAGATCCCTGAAGTCGAACAGGTCGCCGGTTACGACCTCCGCTCCGGCTCTCTCCAGAACCTCACTGCGAGCATCGCGGCGACGGACCAGCGCACGTACGGGGAACTCCTTGTCGAGGAGCTCGAGCACGGCGGCGGAGCCGGTGCGTCCGGCGGCTGAGGTGACGAGAATCTTGGGCTTACTCATGATTGCTGCTCCTTTGAATACTCGCGCCGCGTATCGGTGGTGAAGGGACGCCTTAACCGGCCGTCTGGTGGCTGTACACCGACCCCTTGTAGGATCCGATCAGCCTGCCGAGTGTCTTGTTCTCGAGCAGGCGAACGAAGAGGTCGCCGAGCCGCGGCGAGATCGCGTCGGCCAGCAGTAGCGGCTTCGGCGGGAAGGAAACGACGATGCGGGGCCGGTTGCGGCGCACGCCGTAGAGCACGGCGTCGGCGACGTCCTCTACCGGTATCGGCGTCAAGGCGCGGAACGGCGGCGGCATGTCGGTGCTGTCCACCGTCGACAGCAGCGGCGTTTGCGTCAGTGCCGGGTGGATCACCGACACGTTGATGCCTGTCCCCCGGAGCTCCTGGCGCAGCGCGTCGGTGAGACCCGAAAGGGCGTGCATGACGCTCGAGTAGCCGCCGAAGCCCGGAAAGGCCTTGCGCCCCACCACCGACGACATGTTCATGATGTGGCCCGAGCGCTGACGCTTCATTACCGGGAGGACTTCCTTCAGCACGTGCACCGTGCCGAGGTAGTCGATCTCGAACATCTTGCGCGTGTTGTCGATGAAGTCGTCGCCGTCGATGCGGCCCACCATCGAGGCGCCGGCGTTGTTGAAGAGGATGTCGATGCGGCCGTATTCGGCAACGACGTCCGCCACCATGCGGCGCACCTGTTCGGGCGCGGAGATATCGACCGGGGCCACGAACGCCTTGCCGCCGGCTCGTTCGATATTTTCGGCGACATCGCGAAGCGCTCCCGCTCGCCGTGCCGCAAGAACGGTCACGGCACCCTCGCGAGCGAAGGCAATCGCGGTCGCCTTGCCGATGCCGCTCGAGGCGCCCGTGATCAGAACGACTTTGTCGTGGAACGTTTGCTTACTCATTGCAACCTCCTGGTTGGGTGTTAGTTGATTGATGCGTGTATCTACACGTGTCGTTGTAAAAAAAAAGCTCATTGCGCCTCCCGGGCCACTTCGGCCAGTGTTTCGATGTCGCCCAGCAGCTTGTCCCAATCGAGGCGGCGAGTAATCGCGCTCTGCACCTGCTGCCAGAGAGGAACCGCAGCCTCCAACGCCTTGCGGCCCGCGGCGGTAAGCGCCACGAGCTTGGAGCGCGCGTCGGCGCCGGCGTCGATGCGCACGAGGCCGTCACGCGCCATGAGGCTGAGGTTGCGCGTGAGCGTGGTCCTGTCGACGCCCATCCTTGTTGCCAGCGCGGTGATCGTCGCTTCAGCATCCGATCCCGCGATGGCGGCGAGCGTGGCGAATTGTGTGTTCTTCAATCCGCTCGGCTCGAGGGCCCGATCGTAGGCCTGCGCCAACATTCGCGCCGCCTTGCGCGTGTTGTAGCAGGCACACTCGGCGACTTTCATGTTCCCGCCCGTCTTCAAGTTCGTGTTAGATCGCGTCATGATCATCACATTAGTGTCTAGACACGTCACTGTCAACAGTTTT
>CBDUXW010000103.1:0-8617 GCA_965371275.1 uncultured bacterium
GGAGATCATGAACGAGGGGGAGGTGGGTGGATTGCCTCCCCGTCCCCAGACCCCCGAGCCTCCGTTCCCCTACACCGAGCGCGAAGTGTCGTACAGCAATCGGGCCGACCGCACGCAGCTCGCCGGCACGCTGACCATTCCCGAAGGCGACGGCCCTTTTCCGGCGGCCTTGCTGATCACCGGGTCCGGGGCTCAGAACCGTGACGAGGAGATCCTCGGGCACAAGCCGTTTCTGGTGATCGCCGACCACCTGACCCGCAGCGGGATCGCGGTGTTACGTGTCGATGATCGCGGCGTCGGTGGGTCGACGGGCAACATCGCGACGTCGACGAGCGAGGATTTCGCCGGCGACGTGCTGGCCGGCGTCGCGTTCCTGGCGCGGCAGCCGGAGATCGACGGCGATCGGATCGGACTCATCGGACACAGCGAGGGCGGCATCGTTGCGCCCATCGCCGCGTCGCGCTCCGACGAGGTCGCTTTCATCGTGCTGCTCGCCGGCACCGGGATCTCGGGCGCCGAGTTGATGCCGATGCAGTTGGCGGCGATTCAGCGGACCATCGGCCGGTCGGAAGACAACATCGAGCGGCAGATGACGGTCCAGAAGAAGCTGTTCGACGCCGTGCTGACGGGCGCCGGGCGTGATGCGATTCGCGCCGCCGTCGCCGAGCTCACCGACGTACAGCTCGCCGCGCTGCCGGAGAACGAGCGCCCGTCGGCGGCCGAGCTGGCGCCGGCCATCGATGCCGAGACCAACCAGATGTTGATCCCCTGGTGGCGGTTTTTTCTCTCGTATGACCCGGCCGCCGCGCTGCGCGAAGTGACCTGTCCGGTGCTGGCGCTCAACGGCTCGCTCGATCTGCAGGTGCCTCCCGGCCCCAACCTCGGGGCGATCCGCGCGGCACTCGCCGAGGCCGGTAACGGCGACGTCACGATCGAGGAAATCGAGGGACTGAACCACCTTTTCCAGTCGGCGACGACCGGCAGCCCGGCGGAGTACGCGATCATCGAGGAGACTTTCTCTCCGGCGGTCCTCGACCTGATCACCGAATGGATCCGCGCCCACACCGGGCGCCTCCCGATCGCCGAGGTTCTGTCAGAAGCGGCCTGAGTCCCCGCGTGGTCGCCGGGCGGTGCGTTAGCGCCGAACGGTCCCGCTGCCGCCATGGCCTGCCGGCGACGAGTGGTCGTGGTCGGATCCTTGACTCCCGGCGGCCCGTGCATTAGGAATGTCTTGAATATTAAATGGCGCGGGAACGCCTTTCCTGGCAGGCGAGGGCAGGTCAGGGGCGGAGGCCCGACACTACGGGCGCCCGATAAGGGAGCGAGACTGGGATGGATCCTACACATACCTTGCAGCGACCCGAGCAGATCAAGGCGCTGGCGCACCCGCTGCGTCAGCAAATCCTCGAGTTGATGATCGAGGCCCCGATCACCACCAAGCAGGTGGCCGATCGACTCGGTGAGAAACCAACCAAGCTGTATCACCACGTCGACACGCTCGAGAGCGCCGGCCTGATCCGCCTGGTCAAGACCAAGCGCAAGCGCGGCACGGTCGAGAAGTACTTCGAGGCCGTGGCGCAGCGCTTCGTCATGGATCGCGAGGCCGTCGAGGTGCGGGTGAAGGCCGACGACAGTCTGGGTCAACTCGAGACGATTATTGCGTCGTCGCTCGACGAGACCCTGGACGAGCTTCGTCAGTCGATGGGCGCCGGGTTGGTGCGCGCCGACGAAGATGCCGATGATTCCGTGTTCATTCGCTCCCACATGCGCATGACGGGGGCGCAGATGCAGTACCTCGTGGAGCGATTGCAGGAATGGATCCGCGAGTGCGAGGGCAGCCACAACCCCGAAGCCGAGCTCGAATACGGACTGACCGTGGCATTTTATCCGACCAAGGATTCGAGATAACGCGATGATGAGACACCATGGCAGGAATGTGTTGCGGTTGGCGGCGGGCGGCGTTTTGATGCTTGCCGCTGCGGTTGTCGTGAGCGATGTGTCGGCGTCCGCCGCGCGGTCGACCGAACCGGCGCCGCAGTCGGGCCCGAAGATCTATATCTCTGCCGACATGGAGGGCCTTGCCGGTGCCGTCACCGGTGAGCAGCTCGGTCCCGCCGGCTTCGAGTACCAGCGCTTCCGTCGCTTCATGACCGAAGAGGTGCTCGCCGCCATCGAGGGCGCTCGCGCCGCCGGCGCCGGCGAGATTCTGGTGAGCGATTCGCACGGCAACGGCCAGAATCTGCTCATCGAGATGTTTCCCGACGACATCCGGATCGTACGTTCGTGGCCGCGGCCGCTGAGCATGATGCAAGGTATCGACGAGACCTTCGACGGCGTCATCTTCATCGGCTATCACGCCGGCACCACCAATCCCGATGGGGTACGGGCCCACACGATGTCGAGCGCCCGGCTCGCCGACATTCGTCTGAACGACGTCTCGGTGCCCGAAGCCGGAATCAACGCCGCCATCGCCGGACATTTCGGTGTGCCGGTGATCATGCTGTCGGGCGACGACGCGATTGCCGCCGAGGCGCAGGCGATCATCGGCGCGATCGAGACGGCGGTGGTCAAGGAGGCCATCTCGTTTCATTCGGCGACCACGCTGACGCCGAGCGCCGCCCAGGATCTGATTCGCGCCGCCGCGGCGCGCGCCGTACAGCGCATCGACGACTTCCAGCCGTATCGACCGTCGACACCGATCACCGTTGACGTGCGCTTCAAGAACTACCGGCCGAGCCAGGTGCTCGCGCTCCTGCCGATGTTCACGCGCCCCGATGCGCACGCCGTGCGCTTCACCGGCGCCGACATGGTGGAAGTGTCGAGCGTTCTGCATTTCATGATGGAGTACGGAACCGTTATCAATCCTTAACAGGGTGCGAAGGGATCCCCCGGGGGTGCCGCGCATGGGTCTTACGGGGCAGATGCAACGAACGAGGCAGCGAACCCCGAGTCTTCTCACCGGCGGCGCCGTTGAACGCCGCGCCGCGATGGCGTGGATGGGTGTGTGGCTCGTCGGCGCCGCAGCCTTCACCGTGGCCTGCTCGGGCGCCTCGGTTGCCGGTGACGACACCGGCCTTCAACCGCTGGTCGGCGACTGGCGCGGCGTATTGCTGTCCGCGGGCGGCGAGCTGCCCTTCAAGATCCGTATCAATCGCGAGGGGTCCGGGGTGCCCGGTGTGGTGATCAACGGCGAGCACGAGGTTCCCTTTGCCGAGGTCTCCCGCCAGGGTGCGGCCAGCTATACGTTGCGGTTCGTTACGCCCACGCAGTCCGAGATCGTTGCCCGGATGTCGCCGTCGGAAGAAGTCCTGTCGGGATACTGGCGGTACGAGTATGCGGCCGGCGAAGGGAACGATGAGGAAGGTCGCGGAGGGGTCACGCAGATGCCGTTCAGTGCCACGAAGAACGACCTGCGGCGCTTTCAGCGCAACGATCCGGAGCTCGAAGTCGCCTCCCCCGAGGGCAGCGCCGCCGTGCCCGACGTGAGCGGCATGTGGGCAGCGGACCCGCCATGGGACTCGGGCGCCGGCACGCGCCCCGCGTTCGCCCAAGAAGCCGAGCGCGTCGTGGTGTCGCCGGCCGGAGAGAGTCCGCCGATGGAAGGCATCTACCGCAGCGGCCTGTTGCGGCTCTCCGCGTTCGACGGCGCCGTTGCGATGTTGTTGCACGCTCGGGCGATGCCCGATGGGGCGTTGCGCGGACAGGTGTGGGTTGCCGACGGCGACGGTTTCGCCTGGGAAGCTCGCCGTTAGCCGGTCGCGCCCGGCGGGCAATGAACTTCCCTCAGGGCAACTTGGCGGCGTGTGCTCTCAGGTGCGCGTCGATCGCCGGTGCTGCCTGATCGGGCGATTCGAGCATGCATAGGTGGTGCGTGGCGGTGAGCTCGCAGCTCGCACAGTCAGGCAGCGTGCGTTGGAGAATTGCGGCGGTTGCGCGGAACGCGGGTAACTCCATGTCGCCCACCAGTACCAGTACCGGCACCTGGATACGGGCCAGGTCGGGTTCGTCGTGGTGTGGCCAGAGAAAGCGACGGACGCCGTCAGTTCCCAGCTCCGCCCAGCTGTGGCTTGCTACCAGGGCGCCAAGCTTCGCCCTGAGCTGGGGCTGCTCGTCGATCCCCTCCCAGGCAGGGGAGCTCATCCAAAGCTCCTGTAGACGGGCGGCCCGCTCGCCGTCGGCGTACGCGCGGAGCATCTCGGTGTAGACGACACCGACGGCCGCATCTTGCGGCCCCCCGGCGATCGTCGGCCCTCCGAAAGTGAACGAGGCGAAGGCGTCGGGAAACTCGATGGCCACCTGGATGGCCGTGAGGGTTCCGAAGGACAGCGCAACGATGTGCCGCACACCGTGCTCAACGCAGGCGGCGCCGAGCTTGCGGCCGAGATCCTGCAGGTCGGCGAATGCCGTCATCGGCGCCGAGGCGCCGTGGCCGGGCAGGTCGATGCCGATGTGGTGCCAGCCCGGCAGCCGTGCCCACAGGTCGCTCCAGGAGCGGGAGTTGAGTGTGTAGCCGTGCAGCCAGAGCACCTTGTCGCCGTCGCCGGGCTGGTCCGTGCCGGAGAGCCCGTCGGTGAATTCGAACGGCTCGAGCTCAGTCACTGTCACCGGCACCACCCGGGACGCGGGGCGGCGTGTCCCAGGAATTCTTGTCCAGGCTGTCGGCCGCGGCGCTGCCGAGCATGAACTCTCCGACCGAGGTCTCGGCGAGGTAGTCGAGTCCGGCAGCGATGCTGAAGATGTCGGAGTGGCCGCCGCCGAGGGCACACGGCGCCAGTCCCATCGCCGTCGCCACCAAATACATCGTCTGGTACAGACAGCCGACGTTCTTGAGCGTGGCGGCGTACGTCATTGAGCGGTACTTGAGTTGCATGCGCTGGAAGCGCGCGGCGATGACCAACAACACCTGAGGGGGCTCGTCCAACGTTCCGGCAATTGCCCCCATCTGCGCCACAGCCGCCAGGTACTGATTGGGCTCGGCGATTTTCTCCAGGTTGTGGTCGCCTGGATTGTAGTGGTACAGGCCCGCGTCCAATCCGTCACAGTGGCTTACCAGCGGGTAAACCTCGAGCTCGTGTAACGCACCGCCGCCCGGACTCGGGCGGAAGCTCACACCGACTTCCGGCACCGATTTCTTGACACGCGCCGTACGATAGAGGAACTCGCCCAACTGCTCCAACGTAATCGGGTCGTCCGCCTGCTCCCGGTTCGATCGACGCCTTTCGAGTACCTCGGTGAACGGTTTGTCGCTGTTGCGCAAGTCGTCGAGATCGGGCGCGTACAGTGGCGTGACGTCATCAGACATCGGCGGCTTGACGACCGGCAGCGGCTCGAACTGGTCTTTGAAGGGGAACGTGCCGCCGTACGGATCCGAGTAGCGGCCCAGCCGGCTATGGGCGTGAAACAGGAGGTCCTCAGGCTCCCACTGGGCGAGCTCGGGACGTGTTTGCTCGTCGTTGGCCGCGCCGGGTTCGCCTTCGACCAGCGCCTTGGCGTTGTCCAGCAGGTTCATGAGTGCCAGCGCCGACTCTTCGTCGAGTCCGGAGACGGCGGTGGCGAGGGCCTCCGCGTCCAGCGGTCGAGCGAGCTCGAAGAGCGCCGATTGCGCCGCGGTCGAGTGCAAGAACACATCGGCGTACCCGAGCGGCGACGAGAGCAACATCCGGCCGTTGTCGTTGCGAAAGGAGGCGAAGCGCGACAAGGCGTAGCGGGTCCCGCCTTCGACGCTGCGCTCGTTTTGTCGGTGAAGAGTCGAGCGTGGCTCGAGGGAGGCGATCGGTATGTCGTCGTTCAGCAAGCGGCGGCACAGCATACCGTTTTGATCGAATCTCTCCATGGTTTGCTTGAGTACACCGACACCGGCCGCGCCATCCGTGCGCAGCAACGATTTGACCAGACCTTCGAGCGTGACACCGTCGCCGGCGAGTCCCTGTAGGGCCGCTCGCATGTTTTCGCTGGTTTCGACGAGCCGCATCGGCGCCCGGTGGGCAAACTGGAACGCTGTTATCTCGACGCTGTCGCCCTCTTCAACAACCTCGGCACCCGGGATCAAGTACAGCTCGATGCTGACGGTCACGGTTCACCTCACGCGGAAACGGGAAACGGGTTCATGTGCTCTTCGGGTATTCGCTCCGGTATCCAGCCCAGCTCCACGGGCACATCGTACAGGCGCCCGGGAGCCAGGCGCCGCCAGAAGTGTCGCATGCCGGGAACAACCACCTTGACCACCGGTAAACCGATATCGGGGCGGGTCTGGTCGACCACCAATACGTCGAGGTTGCCGGCGGCGGCGCGTCGCACGCAGGTGTCGACGTCGTCGCGCAGGTCGTCGGTCGCGAGCTGCTCGAAGTCCTCGAATGGGCGCGCGTCGAGCCCTTTCGCGGGGGCCAGGTAGGGCTGGTTCTCGAGCGTGGCCGTCTTCCACCAGGTGATCATGTCGACATTGTTGCTGCGATAGAGGGTGGTGCCGGCGGCGTCGATGTCGCGCAGCGCCGGCAGATACTGGTTGGTCTCCTCGAGGGCACGGCGTAGCGCCGCGCGCGCGTCGAGGTGGGCGCCGTAGCCGACGATGATGTCCTCGCTCGGGCCGCCGGGCTTGCGTGACACCGCGGCCATCACAGGGATGCCGAGGTCGGCGGTAAGGTCGAGCACCCAGAGCTCGCGGCCCAGGTCTTGGCGATGGTGGCGCTCGGTTTCCTCCCAGTAGGCGAGGTCGAAGGTGTCGGCCGCGACCGCCGGTCGTGGCGCTCGGTTGTACCACCAGAGGGCGACACCGTCGCGCTCGACGACCTCGAGGAAGCCGTGCAGGACGGCCTCTTCGATGGTGTTACCGGCGGCGTTCCCGTTGCTGTCGGGGCACGCGAAGAAACCGCCGTCGTCGACGTAGCCGTAGAAACAATAGGCGGTGGGCAAATACCGGAAGCGGCTCTCCACCAACGACCATGCCGGGGTCCAAGCGATCCGACGATCGTCGGCCAACGGCGGCGGGGCGTCGTGAAAGGGGTTGGCTCCGCCATCGCGAAAATCGGGGCGCTGGCGGTACTGTTCGTCGCTGAACAGGCTCAGCTCGCGCACGTGGTACGCGTCGAGCGCCATGTCCTCGTAGCTGGCCACCACTTTGTGCTCTGTTCCCCAGGAGACTCCCGAGTAGCGCTCGAGCGACTCGCAGATGGCGCTGACTTTGGCATCCAGGTCGGTGGCGCCGTTGCCGCCTGACCGCGAAACCTGATTGGTGTGCAACACCTGTAGGTCGTTGCTCATCACGATGGGGAAGTAGTGGCCGGCCACGTAGTTGTGGTTGAGACCGTAGGTATCCGGTTCGCGCATGGTGAGCGAGGTGAGGACGCCGGTGATCGGACTGACGTGGTGCTTGTAGCGCGCGTACGTTTCGGCCGCCGGTACGGCCCGATGTTCCGCGTCGGGTGCTCCGGACTTGGAGCGCGACACGAGCACCAGCGGTGCCGGCTCACCGGATGTCGGAGTGCCGCACGCGGCGCACTGCGGCCGGCGTACGAGAACGTGCTCGCGCGCTCGCATGAGGGCGAGATCCAGCGTGCGGACCTTGCCGGCCAAGTCGGCATCGTCGAGCACAACGGCGCGCGCCACCTCGGTTGCCGTGAAGCTCGCTGCGAGCCGCTCGATGGACGGCAGCCGCACCTTCGACCTGTTGATCGGCGATTCAGAGCCGCCGCGGTGCCGGATGAAGTGCTCGGTCTGCCGATTGACCTCGAGCCGCTGCCGCAAGCACTCCCAGCAACCCGTTTCGCCGGGGTGAACGAGCGGGCCCACCCAAACGGTCATGCCCACCGGCTTGACCAGCAGCCAGCGTGATCCCGAGCGCACGGCGCTTTCGTTGATCTTCTCCAGCTCGGCGTCGAGGTAGTTGTCGGTCGCGACGATGAGAAGCGACGACTCGCTCTCAGCGATGTAGTCCGCGGCTGAATCCTGACGTTCGACCGCCAGCCCTGTGGACGCGAGCGCCGCGGCGAGCCCGTCGCCGTCGACGGCTCCCACTACGGCGACGGCCACCGACGCAGCGGCGAGACGCGCGTCGACGTGCCCGCCCGCGTCAAGGTAGTCCCAGAAGGCCGCGTGGTCAGAGGGCGGGACCCCATCGGCCTCCACCACGCAACCGATTTGCTGTAGCTGCGCCAGCGCGGCAAGCACCTCGGTGAACGAACCCGTGCCATCGACCGCACGGATGATCTCGGACAGGGTGCGCCGGCCATCGAGCAGCGGCGCCACCGCCGCGACGACCTCGCCTTCGAGAACGTATTGCTTGTGCTCGCTCAACAGGAACAGGACGTCGGAATCGACGGTCTCCACCCGGTACGAGCTCTTCAGTCGTGGCTTGAGAAACACGGTCGCTGTCTTCGATCAGAAGAAAACCGAGAACGGGTTGAGCTCGTCCTCGACCAACGGTTCGTCGCGCCAGCCCATGGAAACGGGAACCTGATGCAGGCGCGCCGGTCCGAGCCGTCGCCAGAAATGGCACATGCCGGGCATCACCACCTTGATCACGTTGAGGCCGATGTCGGGACGCGTTTGGTCCAAGACGAGGACTTCGAGGCCGGCGGCGTGGGCGAGCCCCAGGCAAGTCTGCACATCGTCGTACAGATCG
>CBDUXW010000104.1:0-8601 GCA_965371275.1 uncultured bacterium
GACGCTATTGATGCTCTGCAGCTTGTACCAGTTGCGCGAGAAGTTGTTGCGGTAGGCGACGACAGTGACGTCCAAGTTCGCGGCCGGCGCCGCGAAATAGCGGGCCTGGATCTGGTCGTGATCGGAGCGGAAGACATCCTCCGCCGAGGCCGCGTAGCGTCGTTCCGGAGAGCGTCGAAAGTCTTCATCGGTGAGCCCCAGATAGGTCTCGTCCGCGACCTGCTTCGTCTTGCCGAGCTTGACCTCGAGGCTCTGGTAGAGCGGCGCCGTGGGGTCGGAGTTGAACCTGAGCTTGCCGAGATAGTCCTGCACCTCGTAGCCGGTGGGCCCGCCGCCGTCGATTTTCTTGAAGCCGTCGGTCGAGATCTGATAGGTCTCGAGCAGCCATCCGTAGTTGGCGGCCGAATGGCCGATATTGAGGAAAGCGCGGCCCGTCTTGTTCTGGCCTGCCGTCAGCTTCGCGCGCGCTTGGAAACGGGGTGGGATGCCCGTCGAGACGAGGTTCAGCGCGCCGCCGTTGGTGCGCGGCCCGTACTTGATCTGGCTGGATCCCTTGCGTACTTCGATGGCCTCCATCCGACCCGCGGTCGGAAAGTAGTACGCGGCCGGGGCGGCATAGGGCGCCGGGGCGATCAACACGCCGTCCTCCATCAACGTGATCTTCGACGATCGCTCGTTGCCGCTGCCGCGCAGGCCGATGTTGGGCCGCAAGCCGAAGCCGTCCTCCTCCTGGATATTGACGCCCGGAACCTGGCGTAGGAGTCGGTGCACGTCATCGAACGCCTGCTGCTGTCGTTCCATGTCGCTGCGGCTCAGGAACCACGCTGACCCCGGGATATCGCGCACCTTGTCGGCATCGCCGATGACCATGACGCGCTCCTTGATCACAACATCCGGAGGCGGGCTCTGTTGCTTGTCCTTCTGCTCTCCTTCGGCTTGCGAGTGCTTCACAGGTGTCGCGTGCTGTCCGGCCGCGGTCGGCTCGGAGGTTGGTTGCGCGTGAGATGTTGCTTGCGACGGTGCGGTCGCCGCGAACACGCTGATTGCCAGGCACGTCAGGGCGTTGCTCCACATTTTCGGTATTCCTTTCCAGCTTCCGGTGATTCGGGCTCGGAAAATGATGAAAATGAGACTCAATCTCAAGTAAAACAAGAGGCGAGTACACTGTCAACTCGATGATCCAGGTGGAAGTCGGCTCTGTATCGGACGCGTAGCGTCGGGTGCTCCGGCGAGCCATAGTGTTGCCTCGCGGCCCTGATTGATTCCCGTCGCTGCGGACTTCGAGAAGGCAACGCCGTGGAGTCCGTTGCCCGCGAGGAACAACCCGGGGACGTGCTCTAGTAGCGCCTCGATGCGCGCCACACGGGCCGGGTGTTCGAGGTCGTACTGGGGAATCGCACGGGGCCAGTTCCTGACCTCCGAGAAAACCGGTGCGGAAGCCAGCCCGAACATGCGCGCCAGCTCATCGCGCACGAGCTCGACCAAGGCGTCGTCATCGAGGCTGGTGACCTGAGCATCCAGGCTGCCGCCGAGCATCGCCCGCACCAGTATGTGGCCCGCCGGGCTGCGCCCCGCGAACAACTGTGAATCCCAGATGCAACCGAGAGACCGGTAACCCTGATCGCGGGGAATGAGGACGCCGAAGCCCACGGGGAAATGCGCCGCCGCGGCCGGCGGGAAACCGAGCGCCACCACGGCCACGGCCGGCGTGGCAATTTGCCGCAGCGACGTGGCTACGTCGGGAGCGATTTTCGCTACAACCTCGGCGTTGGCGAAGGGCTCGCCCGCCGCGATCACGGCGTCCGCATGGATCGGAGTTGCTTCTCCGCCTACGAACACGCGATACCGAGGGTCGCGTCGACCGGCGTCCTCGCCGGCGTCAGCCGCAGTTTCAATGGATTCCACCCGGGCGTTGCAGCGCACGGTGAACGCGTCGTTCCGGGAGAGCGCCTCCGGCACCGACTGCAATCCCTCGCGGAAAGACACGAGTTTCCCCGACGGTCCGGTGGCGAATCGCTGATCGCGCGAGCGCTTCTTGCGGGTGGCCAGCATGCCGCGAATCAACGAGCCGTGGTTGTGTTCCAGGGTGGTGAGCTTCGGGAAGCAGGCGCTTACCGAAAGGCGCCGTGCATCGCCGGCGAACACACCGAGCACCATCGGCGCGATCAGCTTGTCTGCTGCTTCGGTTCCCAATCGGCGAGCGGCGAAGTCCCAAATGCTTTCCGCGTTCACACGCTCCGGTGCGGCGCGCGGAATAAACGGCTCCGCCATGATGCGCAGCAGGCCGCCGGGCCCGACGATCCCCGAGCGCGCGAAGGCCAGCGGGTGCGCTTTGACCTCGCGGAGCTTGCCGTGCAACAGATAGCGGCGCGCCGCCGCCTCGTTGGCTTCGATCTTTTCCTGGGCGATTCCGGCCCGCGCCAACAGTTCGTCGAACTCGGGCTCATTGTCGAGGTAACCGTTCGGTCCCGTCTCCACGAGCCAGCCGTCGCGCCGAACGCTGCGCGCTTTGCCGCCGACGTTGGCGCCGGCTTCGAGGACCACGATTTCGAGTCCGCCGGGAACTTCGCCGGCCTGACGCGCAGCCTCATGAGCGGCGCACAGACCCGAAATTCCCGCGCCGACGATGACGAGGCGTTTCATGGTTAGACGGTGCGGCTGAAAACCGACTCGTCGGAGTCTTGCTCCTCGCGCCGGTAGCGATCGAAGCACATCGCCAGGTTGCGAACGAAGAGCTCGCCCAAGGGAGTTACCTCGATGGACTCGGCGCCGACCTCCACCATGTCGTCGGCCTCATGGGCGGCGAGCGCCGCCAGGTCTTCGGCAAAGTAATCGCGAAACTCGATATCGTGTGTCTGCTCGACAGCGGCGAAGTCGACGTGAAAGTTGCACATCAGCTCATGAATTACTTCGCGGCGCACCTCATCGTCGGCGCTGCGCGCGACGCCGCGAAAGACCGGAAGCTGCCCGGCCTCGACGGCGTCGCCGTAGTCGCTGAGTTTCTTCACGTTCTGCACGTAGGAGCCCTGCACGTCGCCGATGGCCGAAATTCCCAGGCCGATCACGTCCGACGCCGGGATCACCGAGTAGCCCTGGAAGTTGCGCCGCAGCCGGTGCTCCTGGCGGGCGCGGAACAACTCGTCGTCGGGCCGCGCGAAATGATCCATGCCGATCGACTCGTAGCCGTTGCCCAGGAGCTTCTCTCGGGCAACGCCGAACAGCTCGAGCTTCAGGTCACGCCCCGGCAGGTCTTCCTCCGAGATTCCCGTCTGGTGCGCCCTGATCCAGGGAACGAGCGCGAACGAGTAGATCGCCAGGCGATCGACCCCCATATCGATAACCTGGTCCACGGTCCGGGCGAACGACTCGGTGCTTTGCAGCGGCAGGCCGTAAATCAGGTCGACGTTGATCCCGCGGAAGCCCTTGCCGCGGGCGTACTCGATGAGCTCGCGGGTTTGCTCGGCCGACTGCACCCGGTTGACCGCCTCTTGCACGCGCGGGGTGAAATCCTGTACCCCCATCGACACCCGGTTGAAGCCGCGCTCGGCGAGCACGTCGAGGTGCTCGAAGGTCGTGACTCGCGGATCCACCTCGATTGCCAGCTCGGCGTCGTCGCTTGGTTCGAAGTGGTCCAGCACGTGGTCGAGGAGCTCGGCAAGCTCTTCCGGGTGGTAGTAGGTGGGCGTGCCGCCGCCGAGATGGAGTTGCGAGATCTTCCGGCGGTGGGGCAGGTGCTCGGCGACCAGATCGATCTCGCGACGGAGCAGGTCGAGGTAGGGGACCGCTTTCTCGTGATGCGGCGTGATGATTACGTGGCAGGCGCAAAAGAGGCAGCGTTCCTCGCAAAACGGTAGGTGCATGTAGAGCGACAACGGCTCGGAGGCGCGTTCGTCGGCGCCGGCGAGGAGATCGGCGTAGGTGTCCGAGTCGAGGCCTTCCTGAAACTCCACAGCGGTCGGGTAGCTTGTGTACCGGGGGCCTTGCTGATCGTAGCGTCGCATGAGATCGGCGGTTACCGCGGCGGCCGGCGACCGCGACGGGGAGGCATCCGGGAGGGTGTCGTCTGGTCTCATCTCTACTCCTGCTTTCCCCGGGAGCCCGCCGGCGCGACGGCGCGATGGTGCTCCGGGGCTTCCTCGTGGACCGCCTCGATCAGTGCCTCGACACTTTCGATAGGTGCCTGCGGGAGAATTCCGTGTCCCAGGTTCACGATGTGACCCCTGCGAGGTACGTCGTTCAGCAGCTTACGCGCGGCCTTTGACGTCAGCTCAGGTCCGGCAAACAGAACGGCCGGGTCGAGATTTCCTTGCAGGGCCTTCTCGGGTCCCAAAGACCGACGCAGCGCCGCCATATCGACGCGCCAGTCCACCGAGAAGCCGTCAGCCGGCAACGTGATCATTTCGTCTACCAGGTGCGAAGCATTCTGCATGAACAAAATGCGCGGCACCCCGAGTTCTCCAACGCGCTCGAGTAATGCTTCTAAATGCGGCTTCACCAGGCGCTCCCAATCCTGGAGCGAGAGGATGCCCGACCAGGTCTCGAAAATCTGCACGGCGTCGACGCCGGCCTCCACCTGCCTGCTCAGGTACGAGACCGAGAGATCGGTGAGCCGCTCGAGAAGATGAGCCAGCGCTGTCGGGTTTTCGGCGGCGAGCGCCCGCAAGGCCGGAAAGTCGCGTACCCCATGACCCTGCACGAGGTACGCCGCCAGTGTCCACGGCCCGCCGGTGAAACCGAGCAACGGCACGCGGTCGGCAAGCTCGTTCTTCACTGAGCGGATCGTTTCCATGACCGTCGGCGCAATTTCGTCAGCTTGCGGCACCGGCAGGTTATCGATCGCCGCCGCCGAGCGTAGCGGCTTGTCGATGGTCGGGCCGGGCGCGAACTCGACGTCGATACCCAGCGCGCCGATCGGGCTCATGATGTCGGCGAACACGATGCCGGCATCGAGCGGGAACCGGTCGAGAGGTTGGAGCGTGACTTCGGTGGCCAGATCGGGGCGCGCGCACAGCTCCTCGAATGAGAAGCGTTCACGCAGCGCCCGGTACTCGGGAAGGTAGCGGCCGGCCTGCCGCATGATCCACAGCGGCCGGCGTTCTGTGTCCTCGCCGCGCAGCGTGCGTAGCAAGAGATCGTTCATGGCGCCCGCATCTCCGCCAAGACGGTCGCGACGGCGGCGCCCAGTTGCTCGAGGTGCTGCTCCTCGTGGGCCAGCGACAGAAACCCCACCTCGTAACTCGAAGGCGCCAGGTACACACCCTGCTCGAGCATGGCGTGGAAGTAGCGACGGTAGAGGTCGGCGGCAGTCGGGTCGATCGCGTCGGCGCGGCGTGGTGCCTCGCCGCCCTGGAAACCCAACCAGAAGATGGAACCACAGCGCACCAGTTGAACCGGAGTTGCCGCCGCCCCCAAGATCGGCGCGAGCATGGCGTCGAGCTTGTCGCCGGCGGCCTCGAGCCGGTTCCATCCGTCCTCGCGCTCGAGCACACGCAAGGTGGCGAGGCCGGCAGCCATCGCCACCGGGTTTCCGGAAAGCGTTCCGGCCTGGTAGACGGAACCCACGGGGGCTAGATGGTCCATGATCTGGGCGTCGCCGCCGAACGCGCCTACCGGGAGTCCGCCGCCGATTACCTTGCCGAAGGTAGCAAGGTCGGGTGTGATGCCGTACAGACCCGCGGCGCCGTCGGGCCCTATCCGAAAACCACTGATGACCTCGTCGAAGATCAGCAACGCGCCATGCTCCTGGGTGAGACGGCGCAGCGCCTCGAGGAACTCCCGGCGCTGGAGGAGCAAGCCGTTGTTGGCCGGAATCGGTTCGATGATGACCGCGGCGATCTTGTCGCCTTCACTTCGAAAGAGGGCATCGAGCGCCTCGTCATCGTCGAGCGGCAACACGCAGGTTTGCGAGGCGAACGATTCCGGCACACCCGACGAGTCGGGCCGGCCGAACGTCGCCAGGCCGGAACCGGCGGCGACCAGCAAATGATCGGCGTGGCCGTGATAGCAGCCCGAGAACTTCACGATCAGATCGCGACCGGTGGCCCCGCGCGCCAGTCGAATCGCGCTCATCGTTGCCTCGGTTCCCGAGGAAACGAAGCGGAGCTTCTCGAGTCCCGGATACATCGACGTCACGGCCTCGGCGAGCTCGATCTCCGGCTCACAGGGGGCGCCATAGGTGGTGCCGCGAGCCGCGGCCCGGTGCACCGCGTCGACGATGTCCGGATGCGCGTGCCCGAGAATGAGCGGGCCCCAGGAACAGACAAAATCGAGGTAGCTGCGGCCGTCGACATCCTCGATCAGGGCGCCGTTACCCGAGTGGATCACGATCGGCTCGCCGCCGACCCCACGAAATGCCCGCACCGGAGAGCTCACACCGCCGGGGATACGCTTCTTGGCGCGCTCGAACCACGCCGCCGACTGCGGACGGGACTCCTTGGGCGGTGTGGTTTCGTCGCTCACAGCCACCCCTGCTGCAGCGCCTCACGGGCATGGTACGTGATGATGAGATCGGCCCCCGCTCGCGCCATCGCGCCGAGGTTCTCGCGAACTACCGCAGCCTCGTCTACCCAGCCGCGCTCGGCCGCCGCCTTCACCTGCGAGTATTCGCCCGAGACGTTGTACACGGCAAGGGGCAGTGTGGTTTCTTGGCGCACCGCGCGAACGACGTCGAGGTAGGCCAGAGCCGGCTTGACCATCAGCATGTCGGCGCCTTCGCGCTCGTCGAGACGGGCCTCGCGGACCGCCTCGCGAACGTTGGCCGGATCCATCTGGTAGGCCTTGCGGTCGCCGGCGGCCGGGCTCGAGTCGGCGGCGTCGCGGAACGGCCCGTAGTACGCCGAGGCGTATTTGACGGCGTAGGAGAGAATGCCGACGTCAGTACGGCCGGCGTTATCGAGTCCTTCGCGAATGGCCGCAACCCGTCCGTCCATCATGTCGGAGGGGGCCACCAGATCTGCTCCCGCCGCGGCGTGCTGGAGCGCGGCCTCGCGCAGCAACGGCAGCGTCTCATCGTTGATCACCTTGCCGTCGCGCAGCACGCCGCAGTGCCCATGCGAGGTGTAGGCACACAGGCACACGTCGGTGATTACGACGATGTCGTCGCCGGCCTCCCGCTTGAGCGCTTCGATGGCGCGGCATACGGCGCTGTCGGGCGCGCTCGCCGGCGTGCCGCGCTCGTCTTTCGATCCTTCCGGCGGCGTGCCGAACAGCAGAACCGTCCGGACGCCGAGATCAGCGTCGGCCAGCGCCCGCTCTACGAAGTTTCCGGTCCCGTACTTCGAGATTCCCGGCATCGACGCGATGGGCTCGTCGGCCCGATCCGTGGGCAGAACGAAATGCGGCATGATGAGCTGCTCGGCGCCGACCCGCGTCTCGCGCACCAAGGCTCGCAACCGTGCGGTGGTCCGTAGTCGTCGGGGCCGGATGTTGATCCGGGCGGCGTCGTCTCGGGTATCGGTGCTCATGGGATCGCCTCGATCATGCCTTCCAGGTCGCGTCGGGACGCTTCCGCGTCGACTCGCAACCCCGCCTCGCGGGCGGCTCGAGTTGTCGAGGGCCCGATGGTGATGATATCCACGTGCTCGGGAACGTGCGCCTGCGCCAGCAGGCCGGATACGGCAGACGGACTGGCCAGAAAAATTGCGTCGATACCCATGCTCGCGATGCTCTTGCGCTGCGCTTCGCCCTGCGCGATGACCGTTCGATAGACGGCAACGCGCAGAACCTCGAAGCCCGGAGGCTCCAGTACCTCCTCGAGATCGCGGCGCGGCTTCTCCGCGCCGGCGGCGACGACCCGAACCGAGTGGCCTTCTTCGCCGGGAGGCAGCTGAGCGATGCGGTGCGCGAGGGCTTCGGCGAGGTCGCGGCCGGTGCCGCCCGGCGCCACGAGATCCACCCGGCCGAGCTCGCGCTCGGCTGCGGCGGCCGTTGCCTTGCCCACGGCGGCGACCGACACGTCGGTTACCGAGGCGGAGCCGGCGATCTCGGCGACTCCGTGGACTCCGCGAACCGACGACAGCACCAGCCAGTCGGCCCGGTCCAGGGCGGTGATGAGCGCGTCGGTCGTGGCGTCGTCGCGAATGGGCTGTATTTCGATGCACGGGAACACCACCGCGCGGGCGCCGCGAGCGGCCAACCCTTCGGCCCACGCGTCGGCGTCGTCGCGCGCCCGCGTGAGCAGCACGGTAAGCCCGTCGATGTCGGTCACGATCACGCTCCTACCTCGGCGCCATCGGCCGGCGTAGCGTCCAGTGCGCTCGATAGTTGCGCCCACAGCCGCTCCGCCAGCACCTCGGGGACCTCTCCCCGGCAGCTCGCGCGCACGAGCTCGCCGTTGGATTCGATGACCGACACGAGCTCGAAGTCGCCGCCATCGCGGCGCCGGCACCAGGCGCCGAAGGGCAGGTCGCAGCCGCCTTCGACGAGCCGCAGAAGCTCACGCTCGGCCTGCACCGGCCCGGCGGCTTCGATGTCGTGCAAGGGAGCCACGGCGTCGCCTACGGGATCGTCTTCGCGGCACTGCAAGGCAAGGGCGCCCTGGGTGGGTGCGGGTACGAAAACCGCCGGGTCGAGGCGCAGGCTCACGAGCTGGTCCAAGCCCAG
>CBDUXW010000105.1:0-8582 GCA_965371275.1 uncultured bacterium
GGACCTAACGGCATCGGCAAGTCGACGCTGTTGAAGATCGTGATGGGTGAGCTCGAGGCCGATGAAGGTACGGTCGAATGGGGCTACGAAACCCATCCCGGCTACTTCGCGCAGGATCACCGCAAGCAATTGAAGCCTGACAACCAGACCGCGGAGGCGTGGATCCACGAGGCCTGCCCCGGAGAGAGCATCGGCTTCGTGCGCAACAAGCTCGGCCGCGTGCTGTTTTCCGGCGACGAGGCCAAGAAGAAGCTCAAGGCGCTGTCAGGGGGCGAAGCGGCACGCCTGGTGTTTTGCAGGCTGACGATTCAGAAGCCGAACGTCCTGGTGCTTGATGAGCCGACCAATCACCTCGACCTCGAATCGATCGAGGCTCTCGTCGATGCGCTCAAGAGCTTCGACGGCACGTTGATCTTCGTGTCGCATGACCGCTGGTTCGTATCGCAGCTGGCGGCCCGTATCGTCGAGATCAAGCCCGGTGAAATTCTCGATTACCAGGGGACATACGAGGAGTACGTCCACTACTGCGGTGACGACCACCTCGACGCTGACACCGTGGTGCTCAAGGCGCGGCGGGCCAAGCGCCAGGCCAAGAAAGCGGCGCGCGAAATTCAGGAAGAATCGGTCCAGGGGCAGCAGAAGTCGACAACCAAGGCTTCGAAGAACCGCGTTCGCCAGGTGAAGTCGCGACGCGACCGGCTGATCGCCCGCATCGAGGAGGCGGAGGCCCGAGTCGGCGAGATCAACGAGCTTTTTTGTGATCCCGGTTTCTACGATCGCACGCGGCCCGACAAGGTGCGGGCCCTGGAAGGGGAACAAGCGGCGCTGCACAAGGAAGTTGAGGAGGCGACCGTACAGTGGGAAGAGGCCGAGGAGGAGCTGGCACTGTTGACGTAGCGGTAACGACTCGCGCCGGTGCGGCGACGGCGCGGCGGAGTCCACAGTTGACGTTTCGCGGCGTTCTGCTTACGGTTGCCGCAACCGGCGGGATCAGGGGATCCGCCGTCACCACCGGAGGTAATCACCATGAAGCTTCGCCTCATTCTTGCCCTGTTCGCGGTCGTCGTCCTTGCGGCGTGCGCCGGCGACACGGCAGACGAAGCACCCGCAGCCGCAGCCGTCGCCGAACCGGCGATGGACGACGCGGCCGCCATCCGAACTGTGACTGATGAGTGGGTCGCCCACTACAACATGCACCATGCGGCGGTCGTGGCCGGCTACCACATCGAGGAAACCATCACCTTGCTGGCCGACACCTCGATAAATCAGGGCCTGGAGGCCGTCACCGCTTCTCTCGAGGCGGAGATGGCAAACTCCCCGACGCTTACGGTAAATGGGGCAGATCTCATCATTACCGGCGATTGGGCCGTAGGGCGCGGTGACTATAGCGTCGACATCGCACCCGACGGTGCGGACGCTTTCACATCTACCGGCAATTACATGACGGTGTATCAGCGCGTCGGCGGCGAGTGGAAAGTTGCGTACTTGATCAGCAACTACAACACCGATCCGCCGGAAGGAATGATGTTTGCCTCGCCGGATGCAGAAGAAAATCCCGAAGAATTCACGAGCGCGATGGCCGATGTGACCGACTACTACGTGACCCACTTCAACATGGGCCACGGCTCGATGGTCGCCGACAACACGTACACAGAGGATGCGGTGGCGGCGCTCGCCAACCAGTCGCTCGCCGAAGGGCAAGCGGCCATCGGTGCGATGCTCCAGGAGCGGATCGATGCCTCATCGGCGCAGCTCACGATCAACCCGGTCGGCGAGGTCGACATCGGCGACGGCTACATGGTCGGAGGCGGCTGGTACACGCTGACGTCCGACGAAGGGAATTCGACCGGCAGTTACATGGTCCTGGCACGCCAGGGCGACGACGGCAGCTACAAGTTCCAATGGGCGGTCAGCAACGGCAGGCCGACCAACTAGCCCGCGAGGGAGAAGCGACATTCGGGCCGCGTCCGGCATTGCGACCGGGCCCGGCCCGTTTCCTATTCCGACGACCCGAAACTGTACAGCCGGCTCGGTGTGCGCACGTAGATGCGATCGCCGGCCAGCGCGGGCGAGGCGTAAATCGGCTCGTCGAACTCGTTGACCGCAAGCACCTCCCACTGCTCACTCGCCTGCAGCACGGCGATTTCGCCCTCGATGCTGGCGATGATGATCTTGCCGTCGGCAGCGACCGGCGACGAGAATACCGAGCCCGCCGATCGCGAGGTGCGCCCGCGCTTGAACACCTCGCCCGTGGCGAGGTCGACGCTCTGCACGATGCCGCCGTCACGGACCAGGTACACGATGTCGTCGTAGACCAGGGGCGTGGCGATGTATGGGGTGCTCTGCTGGTTCGACCACATGATCTCAGCGGAGTCGGCGCCGCCGAGCTGCGGCAGCGAGATGCCGATGGCGCCGTAGTGGGGGCTGGCGGCCGACTCCATCAGGGCGGTGTATTCCTGTTCGGTGAGGTACCCGTCGTCGTTGCGATCGGTCCAGCCGAAATGCTCGCCGAACCCCGGTACGCCGGCAAACTCCGCCTCTGAAAGCTGCTCGTCGCCGTCGGCATTCACGCTGGCGAGGAGCTCGGCAAAGGTGGGGAGCGGCTCTTCCGCATGATTCGGCGCGGTGATCACCATCGTCGACCCGGAAATCACAGGGCTGGCCACCGGGGCTTCGCCGACGCCGGGCAACGACCACATCGGCTCGCCGGTTCTCAAGTCATAGCCGTCGACCCATCCCGATCCGAAAACGAGGGCCGCAGTCGGTTGGTCGGCCGGGTACAGCACCGGTGTCGTCCAGCTTTCGATCCGTCCGGAGCGCTCGGCACGCCAGCGCGGGTCGCCGCTGTCTTTGTCGACGGCCAGTAGGAACGAGCCCTCCACCTGGTCGCACAGCAGCAGAAGTAGGTCGCCGGCGATCACCGGTGAGGCGCTGAGGCCGTAGAAATTGTCGTAGGGACCGAGCTCCAACTTCCAACGCTCGTTGCCCGCGGCGTCGTACGACACCAGGCCCATCTTCATGAAAAAAGCGTACACGTTGGCGCCGTCGCTGGCCGGCGTCGGGCTCGAGGCATCGTTCTGTCGATACATCTGCTCGTCGCGGCTCGGAGCGACGTCGCGTTGCCAGACGATCTGTCCGCTGGCGCGATCGAGGGCAATGGTCAGTAAGGAGTCGTCGGTGCTCGCGGTCAGGTAAATGTGATCGCCGGCGACAATGGGCGACGAGCGACCGAACGGGACCTCGGTCTCCCAGGCGACGTTGAGCTCGGGACCGAATTCCACCGGAAATCCGGCGGCGTCGGACACCCCGGAGCCGTTGGGGCCGCGAAAACGCAACCACTCAGCCGCCGCACCGGCGCCGGCGTCCGGGCCGTCACCGGCCGCCGTGCACCCGGCGATGAGGGTGAAAGCGGCGAGGGACAGGGCGAATCGTACGAAAGCAGGACGGATCAATGGCTTTTCTCCCGTAGAAAAACGAAATTCCCGGCGGTGCCGGTGGCCACGAACGCCGAGCAACGGAATTCCTGATGGTCCCGCCGGCCGCGAATGTAGCTCAGTTGTTCTGTTTCTGCTACGGGAGATTGCTTCGTCGGTGTCGAAGACTGCGGGCCATTCTGCTATCGTGCGGCGCCATGAAGCACACATCGACAGTCAGAGTTTTGTTTGCCGCCCTTTTGGTGCTGTGCGCCGCGTGCGGCGGAAGTGGGGGAGGCGGCGGGACCGCCTCGCCCGACGACCCCGTGCTGCTCCTGGCGCTTGCCGCCTTGGGCGAGGAAAACGGCAAGCCGAAGCCGCTGCCGGCGCGCTTGGGCATCCTCACGCTCAGCGACGGCGCCTGGAACTATCGCTACATCGAGGACCCGGACAGCAACGTCTTTCACAAGGCGATGGCCTATGGCGACGGCGTGCTGACGTTTGCCGGCACCGCGGCGATCGTCAAGCTGTGGGATTCGACGGGCGGCAGCGACAGCCTTTGGGATGCGGACTTCGGCGGTACTTTCAGCCGCATGCGGGATGCCGAAGTCGGTGACATCTACGGCGACGGCTCCGCGGCCATCGCCGTAGCCACGCACGATCAGGGCGTCGTCGCCGTGCTGCGCCCAGATGGCGCCGGCGGGTTTTCCGTCGAGGAGCTCGATCGCCAGCCCGAGATCATCGTCCACGAGATCGAGCTCGGCGACCTGAACGGCGACGGCACGCTGGAAATCTACGCGACGCCGTCGGCGCCCAACCTGCTCGACGGCACGCCGCAGCCGGGTACGGTGGTGCGTTACGTTCCGGCCACCGGCGAAGGTCGCGTCGAAGTCGCTCATCTGGGCAATCGCCACGCCAAGGAAATTCTCGTCGATGATGTCGATGGCGACGGCCGCGACGAGCTGTACGTAGCGGTGGAGGCGGTTTCAGGCGGACGGGTAGAGATTCGCCGCTACGAGGCTGACACCGATCCGACCGCCGGCGTATTGATCGCGACCATCGACGATCAGTTGTGCCGTTTTCTCACCGTCGGCGACGTCGACGGTGACGGGTCCAAGGAAATGGTGGCCGCCGCCGGCAAGGCGGGCCTGTTCTTGTTGCGTCCTGCCGCCGAAGAGTGGAGCGTCGAGCTTATTGCCGGCGACTCTTCCGGATTTGAGCACGCCGCGATTCTGCTCGATCTCGACGGAGACGGGCGCGACGAGCTGTATGTCGCCAGCGACGACCAGGGAGAAGTACGTCGCTACGTCCTGACCGACAACGGTTGGGAGCGTCAGATACTGGTGAAGCACGACGATTCTCTCGGCCGCTTCACCTGGAACATCATGCCGGCCAGGGCCGGCAGCCTGCCGCCCGGGTCCTGAGGCGGGGAAGAAGGGCACAAGCGTGAGTCATCCGAGGAAACTGCACGTCCGACATCTGTTCTCCGCGCTGCTGGTTGGCGCTTTGCTGCTGGTCACGATCGCCTGCGGCAACGGCGGGTCGACCGCCGACGCGGCGGAGACCGGCGCCGAGGGGGCATCCGAGGCTCCCGACATCGACATCGCCGGCATCAACGAGCCCCGCGGCCTGCGCCACAACGGCCCCGGCGCCCAGCCCGGCTACACACTGTTCGGTCCGATCCTCTCGGATACGACGTACTTGATCGACAACGACGGCATGGTGGTGCACGCGTGGGACACCGACTACGCGCCCTCGGGCGGTATTTATCTGCTCGATAACGGCAATCTGATGCGACCGGCACGCGAGCCCGGAGTCGAGCGTTTTACCGGCGGTGGGCAGGGCGGCCGCATCCAAGAGTTCACCTGGGACGGCGAGCTGGTGTGGGACTACAAGTTCGCCAGCGACCAGCACCTGACGCACCACGACATCGCCGTCATGCCCAACGGCAACATCTTGGCGATCTCCTGGGAGTACAAGAGCGCCGAAGAGGTGACAGCTGCCGGCCGTCAGCCCAGCCAGGTGCCGGAGGCCGGACTGTGGCCCGACATGGTTGTCGAGATCGAGCCGATTCGTCCCGACGGCGGGCGCATCGTGTGGGAGTGGCACGCATGGGACCACATGGTGCAGGGACTCGACGAGAGTCTGCCGAACTACGGTGATCCGTCGCAAAACCCGGGCCGGATCAACATCAACGCCGGCGCCGCGCCGGAGGTCGACCCGGAGCAGCTCGAACAGCTCAAGGCCCTGGGCTACGTGCCGTCCGACACCACAGCGGAGGACATCGGCTCGGATTTCTTCCATACCAACGCCATCAACTACAACGCCGAGCTCGATCAGATCGCCTTGAGCTCACCGCGCTTCAACGAGATCTGGATCATCGATCACAGCACGAGCACCGAAGAAGCGGCGAGCCGCAGCGGCGGTCGCTGGGGTAGGGGAGGCGACCTGCTCTATCGTTGGGGCAACCCGGCCAACTACGGCCGCGGCGATGAGAGCTCACAGATGTTGTTCGCCCAGCACGACATCCGCTGGATCCCCGCGGGGCTCCCGGGGGCCGGCAACCTCACCGTGTTCAGCAACGACATGGCCGACGATTCCGGACCCTACTCGACCGTCTACGAGATCGATCCACCGACCGACGCGGAGGGGAATTATGTGATTCCCGAGACCGGGCCATTCGCACCGGCCGAGCCGGCATGGTCGTACCGGGGAACGGCCGAGGCGTTCTTTTTCAGCCCGTTCATTTCGGGGGCCGAGCGGCAGCCGAACGGCAACACGCTGATCTGCTCGGGCGCCCAGGGTCGCCTCTTCGAGGTCAATCCGGCCGGCGAGATCGTGTGGGAGTTCTGGGATCCACGTCAGGGCGAGGTGACGATGCCCGGTGGGGAGATGCCGCATCCGGTCGGTGAGTTCACGCGCGCCGTGTTTCGGGGCTCGCGCTATCTTGCGGATCACCCGGCGTTTGACGGTCGCAGCCTGCGCCCGCTCGACCCGCAGCCGCCGGTGGCTGCAGCACCGACCGGCGGATGAATCGGCGTCGTTTTCTCCAAACCGGGGTCGGCGGGGCCGTGGCCGGCGCGCTGGCGCCGTCGGTGTCGCCGTCGGCAAGTGGCTCCGGTTCCGGCACTCGGCAAACGGCTCGCGGCCTGGCGGGGACCCGCGCCCAGTTCCCGCGGCTCGCCGGCGAGGTGTTCCTCAATGCCGCCGGCGGCACGCCCTTGAGCACCTTTGCTGAAGCCGGATTGCGCCGCTACGAGGATTTCTGGCGCCTCGGTCCGGCTGACGGCCGGCGCGAGTATTTCGATGACATGCTCGGCGAGGTACGCGGTGGCTTCGCACATCTGATCGGCGCCCGCGCCGCCGGCATCGCGTTCGTGCAATCCACCAAGGCGGCGGAGCAGATCGTGCTCGACGGCCTGCCGCGATTGCGTGACGGCGGCAACGTGGTGACCAACGATCTGCATTTCTCGGGGTCGCTGCACAACCTGATCGGGCTGCGTGCCGAAGGCCTCGACGTTCGCATCGTGCGGGCCCGTGACTGGCGCATCGACGTCGACGACATGGCGGCGGCGATGGACGACGACACCGCGCTGGTGTCGGTAACGCTGCTGTCGAATGTCAACGGGCACATCGAGCAGATGCGGGCAATCGCCGACTTGGCGCACGCGCGCGGTGCCTACGTGTACGCCGACATCATTCAGGCGGCGGGCATCATTCCCATCGACGTGCACGCCATGGGTATCGATTTCGCCGGCTGCAACGGCTACAAGTGGCTGTACGGTCCCCACGGCACCGGCTTTCTGTACGTGGGAGAGGAGCACCAGGGAACGGCGCTGGAGGACCACCTGTTTCCCGGCAACACCCAGCTCAATTACGGGCCGTGGGCGTCGTCGCCGGCGTCAGGAGAGCCGGACTACTCGTTTCGTCCACGGGCCGACGCCCAGCGTTACCAGCCGGGACACGTCAGTTATCTCGGCTACGCCGCGGTACACGAGGGCATCCGCTTCGTCGAGCGGCATGGCATCGACGCGATGCTGGGCCACTGCGTGGGACTGAACCAGCGCTTGCTCGATCGCCTCGATCCGGAGCGCTACGAGTGCATCTCACCCGATGTCGAGCGCTCGCCGATCATCGCGTTCATCGCCCCGGGAGTCGCGGACCTGCAAGACAGGCTGGGCGCGGCCGATGTTGTCGTCGCGGTGGCTCCCGGCAACCGGATGAGAGTGTCGCCGGCCGTTTACAACGACGAAGCCGATATCGACGCGCTGGTGGAGACGCTGAATCGGGCGTAGTTGCCCGTCGTAGATGGGACGGTTCGCGTCCGGCGGGTCCTGGCGCTTGTGTCCGGATCCATCAGGGTTCTAGTCGTGCCTGCTACAGCCACCGGAATCCGGTGGCGGCGGGCGTCGGCGCCATCGGGCTGGTGGGCAAGCCGCCGGCCAGCTCGGCCTGGTTGTAGCCGAGAGGCGCGATGTCGTTGGGGCCGTCGGGATGGAACAGACTCGCCAGGTACTGGGCCTGGCCGCGGCCTTCGCCGACCTCGAACTGGCCGCCGCCATACATGGCGATGCCTTGGCCGTTGCAGTATTCGTACGTACGCAACAGCTCCGACAGGAATCCGAATCGCGACGGTTTGATGTTGATGCACTTGGGCTTGAACGGCAGCGTGGCAATATCCGCTACCGAGTGGATGTTGGCGTCCCAGGTGATGCGCGCGCGGTGCGCAGCGAGGGCGGCGTCGGTGTCAGGATTCAGGTCGGGGTCTTCGATCCAGACCTCCGTGAGCGTCTCGGCGACCAGCTCGTAGAGCGCCGGATCGGCCGGCGGTCCGGTGAAGTCTCCGGAATACAGCCCCTTCAGGTCGACGGTGTCCACGCTGCCCATTTCGGCGAGCTCGGCCACCAGCTCCGGAGTCCAGCTCGACGATAAATCGAGCTTGAAGCGCATGTCCGGATACAGCTCCAGGCGCCGCCGCAGCGGCTCGATGCTCGGTGGATCCCCGAGTCCCGTCGAGTTCACGAACGTAAGCGGCCCTGGCTCGATGTCGAGCGCCGCCGCCAGCGATGTTTCCGCTTGCTGCAGCGCCAGATCGAGCGCCGCACTCTCGAACCCCCAACGCCGGTACAGCCCGCAGTCGTTGCGTGACTGCGGGCGGGGGAACAGCTC
>CBDUXW010000106.1:0-8572 GCA_965371275.1 uncultured bacterium
GTCGTCGGGGTCCTTGGCCAGCAGCTTGTCGAGCAACTGCTGAAACTCGGCCGGCACGTCGGCGTTGGCTCGCAGGATCGGCACAGGATCTTCGGTCAAGATGCGCGCCGCAGTTTCGGTTGTCGTCGCGCCGGCGAACGGATGCTTGCCGCCCAGGAGCTCGTAAAACACCAGGCCCAGCGAGAACAGATCGGCGCGAGCATCGGCCGGCCGGCCGCGCAGGATTTCCGGCGCCGCGTACGACGGCGTCAAGCCGAGACTGCCGGGTGCCGCCGGCGCCGATATGGTGGTCGGATCGTCGGCGCTCACCGGCGCCGTGATGCCGGCAACACCGAAGTCGAGCACCTTGAGTTTGCCCTCCTCCGTGAGCATCAGGTTCTCGAGCTTGATGTCGCCATGCACGACGTCGCTGGCATGTGCGGCGCCCAGAGCTTCGGCGGCCTGCATGGCGATATCGAGGAAGCGAGGCACGGACAGAGGAGTGTCGTGCTCGCGTAACGTCTTGCCGTCGACGAGCTCCATCACCAGGTAGAGCTCGTTGCCGTCTTCAAAGGCGTCGTACAGCGTGGCGATCCCGTCGTGTGAGATGCGTGCCGCGCTGCGCGCCTCGATGAGCATGCGAGCCCGGGTTTCGCCGACCTGCGAGAGTCGTGGTGCCATCCGCTTGATGGCTACCCGCCGCTTGAGCTGTAGGTCCTGCGCCTCGTGCACCTCTCCCATACCGCCCGTGCCGAGCCGACGGACGAGCTCGAAGCGTCCGGCGATCGTTTCCTTGGGTTCCGCCATGAGATCAGTGTTCCTCGTCGTTGTCGTGGCGCGCCACTCGGTCCAGATGATGCCCGATCCGGAAGCCGATCGCCTCCACCAGCTTGGCCTCGCGCAGCGACGGCTCAGCGCGGCCCAAGAGAGTTCGTAAGGTGCGCAGCACGGCCGCCGCTTCGCGCGCCCTGTAGAAGTCGATTCGCTGCAGGCCGCTGTCGAGAGCCGCGTACATCGCTTCCAGGTCTTGCTGTGTCGCCGGCGGCGTGGCACGGCACTTCTTGCCGCTCGGCGGCGGCTCCTCGCGCTCCGGCGAGGCGGCGAGAAGCAGCTCGTAACATACGATGAGACAAGCTTGGGCGAGATTGAGGCTGTAGTGCTCGGGATCGGTGGGGATGCCGATGACCTCGTGGCAGAGGTCGAGGCTTTCGGTGGAAAGTCCCTTGTCTTCGCGGCCGAAGAGAATGGCCACCGGCCCGTTCGCCGCCCGTTCGACGATCGCGGGCGCAATCGTCCACGGTCGCGCCGTGTTGCGCTCGGCCGCCCGGGCGCGCGCCGCAGTGCCTACCACATAAGTCGAGTCGGCCACCGCCTCGGGGAGGGTTTCGTAGAACGCGGTGGCCTCAACGATGTCGCGGCTGCGATGGGCGATGCCGTCGATGCGGCGAATGTCGAACTCGTCGGGTTTGACCAACCGCAGGCGCGACAATCCGGTGTTCATCATCACGCGGATGACGCCGGCGATATTCACCACGTCTTTGGTCTGATCCAAGACGATAACGATGTTCGAGAGTGGCGTGTCGTGAGCCCGTGGCGCGTCCTCGGCAGCGTCAGTCGCTGGGGCGGCGCTCGTGGACGGCGATTCGCTCACGTCCGCGGCCCGTATTTCATTTCAACGATGCCGTTGTCGAAGCTTCGGGAGCCGACGAGCTCCAACTCGGTCAGCGTCGGGCTCCCCGGCGGGAACAGCGGCACCCCGGCGCCGAGCGTCACCGGAATCACATAGAGCTCCCAGCTGTCCACCAGACCGGCCTCGTGCCACACCTGAATCGATTTGCCGCCGCCCATCAGCCAGATGTCCTTGCCGTCCGCATCGAGATCGGCGCGCAGCGACGCCGCCAGGTCGCCAACGTCCCCATCGAAAGCCTCGACACCCTGCGGCAGATCGTCGATCGGTCGGTGTGTCATCACGATCGAGCGCGGATTGGCGCGCTCCCACTTGCCCATCTCGACAGATTGATCGAACGTCGCACGCCCCATCACGGTCGCGCCGATGGTCTTGATGAACTCGTGGAAGCCGAGGTCCGGACTGAAATAGGGGTTGAGCCAGCCGATTCCGCCGTTTTCATCGGCAATGTAGCCGTCGACCGACAGCGCGACGTACACACGAAAGACAGACATGGGTTCTTCCCGGTTTCAGCGGGGAAAGGGTTGCACGGATTCTACCTGTCCCCGTTGATCGCCGCCGTGGATTACGGCTAGGGTTTGGGCGTTCTTCTGAAAGCATCGAAGCGGCGCGTCCCGACGCGCGGGTAGGTGTTGATGGCTCGTAGGATTTTTCTCGCCAGCGTTCTGCTGATTCTCGTTGCGACGATTTCGTGTGCGCCGCCGCCGGTCACGGTCACCGACGCCGAGCGCGCAACAATCGCCGAGGAAGTACGCGGTCGTCTCGACGCCTTTGCCGACGCCGAGCGCCGTATCGACGTCGAGGCGGTGGTGTCGTTCGTTGCGCCGGGCTTCTACATGTATGGCGACGGCGTGCGCTCGGAGCACGACGAGGTCGTCGCCCAGATGCGCGCCGGCTTGCCGACGCTGCAGCGCTTCGAGACCACCTGGTCGGACATCGAGGTCAACGTGCTGAGTCACGACACCGCCTTCACGACAATGACTTTCCAGGACGCCATCACCGACGGCGGCGGCGTGACGACCCGCATGCGTGGCCCCAGCACGATGGTGTGGAGGCGCATCGACGGCGAATGGCTGATCACATTCGTGGACGCCGACCATTATCCGGATACGGAGCAGTAGCTGTTCCTGGGACAGCACACTAGCTCGAGGTCAACGACCGGATGGTCGAAAGCAGCATGTCCACGGCGACCCGATTCGATCCCAGAGGAATGATCACGTCGGCGTGGCGCTTGCTCGGCTCGACGAAATCCTCGTGCATGGGTTTGACGGTCTTCTGGTACTGCTCGATGACGGATTCCATGGTCCTGCCGCGCTCGGCGAGGTCGCGTTGCAGGCGGCGGATGAAGCGGGTGTCGGCGTCGGTGTCGACGAACACCTTGATGTCCATGAGCTCGCGCAGCGCCGCGTCGGCCAGGACGAGGATTCCTTCGACGATGATGGCGCGGCGCGGCTTGATGGTTTGAGTTTCGGCTTTGCGGGCGTGTAAGGAGAAGTCGTAGATCGGTGCTTCGACTTCGTTGCCGGCGCGGAGCTCCGCCAGGTCACGGACCAGCAGATCGGTTTCGAGTGAATCCGGATGGTCGTAGTTGAGCGCGGCGCGATCGGCGAGCGACAGCTCCGGATGATCCCGATAGTAGAAGTCGTGCAGCACGACGCCGACGGTGTCGCTGCCGAGGCTGTCGACGATCTCGCGCACCACGGTCGTTTTTCCCGACGCGATACCACCGGAAACTCCGATGACGATGGGCTGCATGGCGTCGAAGGGTACCAGAAGCGCGTCCCGGTGAGCCTGAGTAGTGCCGTACCCGGGGCGCCGCGGGGCGTGAGTGAGTTTCACGAGACGGTCCTGTACGATGCGCGACGTGTACTCCGAAACCCACGCCCTGACCGACGGGCCGTTCCGGCCCCACTATCACCGTGTCGTCGACGACTCGTGCGGGTTGATGGCCTTCGTCGTCATCGACGACACGTCCCTCGGAGCCGCATGCGGTGGGATCCGCACGCGCGCTTACGCGGACGAGGACGAGGCGTTGCGGGAAGCCCGCGCCCTGGCCCGGTCGATGACCTACAAGTGCGCCCTCGCCGGCCTGCCCGCCGGCGGCGGCAAGGGCGTCGTCATGCTGACACCCGAACTGGACCGGGAGCCCGCGTTCGAGCGCCTCGGGCAGTTCGTCGAGAGTCTCGGCGGGGAGTTCCTCACCGCCGGCGACCTGGGGACGTCCCTCCACGACCTCGAGGCCATGGCTCGGTTTACGGAACACGTTCATACCGACGAGGCGGGATTGGTCGCTGCGGTGGGCCGTGGCTGTTTGCGAGCCATGCAGGGAGGCCTCTCCGTGCTCGAGGGCGACGCGTTCGACGGCAACCTGGCCGGATCATCTGTTGCCGTGCAGGGATGCGGCAAGGTCGGGGCAGCCGTTGCCGCCGCCTGTGCCGCCGCCGGTGCGGAGGTCGTGATTGCGGATCTCGACGAGGCACTCGCCGCGAACGTTGCCGGGAACGTCGGCGCCGACACGGTCAGCGCCGATTCGATACTCGCCGCCGGCGTCGATGTGCTCTCGCCTTGTGCCGTGGGCGGCGTCATCAGCGAGCAAACGGCGACCGAGGTCAAGGCCCGCATCGTATGCGGTGCGGCGAACAACATCCTCGCCGCCGCGGCCGCCGAGGACGTGTTACGTGAGCGCGGCATCTTGTACGTTCCGGCGCCGCTGGCATCCGCCGGAGCCGTCGTCGAGGGCGTCGGCAAGACGATCCTGGGGCTCGATGACTGCAGCGATCTCATCGACGAGATCGGCGTGAGCACGCGACGCATTCTTTCGGAGGCGGTGAGCAGCGGCAGGCGAGCCGGTGACGTTGCGCGGGAGCTGGCGCTCACGCGCATCTCCGAAGCGCGGGGCGATCCCGCGCCCTGACCCGGGTTGCGGTACCGGCGTCCGGCTTTATTCCGATGTACAAGTCCGATTATAATTCGGTAGGGGACCTTCGGAGAGCCACGTGGGCGAGCAAAGAGTCAATACCGCCGAGCTGGGCAGGCAGCGCCGTGAATTCATGCAAGCGGTGCTGCGTGATGTACAGGCGTTGAAGTTCATGCTGGACTGCGGCACCTTCGAGACCGGCGTCACGCGGATCGGCGCCGAGCAGGAAATTTTCCTCGTTAATCCATCGTCGCGGCCGGCGCCGTTATCCATGGAGGTTCTCGAGCGCCTCGACGACCCGATGTTCACGACCGAGCTGGCGCGCTTCAACCTCGAGCTGAACCTGCGCCCGCAACTGTTGGCCGGCGACTGCCTGTCGCAGCTCGAGCGCGACCTCAACCACAAGCTCCACGCGCTGCGTGCTGTGACCGCGGAGCTCGGTATCGACTTCGTGCTCACCGGGATCTTGCCCACAGTGCGGCCTTCGGACCTGGGCATCGACAACATGACGCCCCGGCGTCGCTACTGGGCACTGAACGAAGCGTTGAAGGCGGTCAGCCCGGGCGGTTTCGATTTCCGTCTGCGCGGTGTCGATGAGCTGTCGATTCAACACGACTCGGTGATGCTCGAGGCATGCTGCACGAGCATGCAGTTACATTTGCAAACGGCCCCCGACGAGTTTGCGGACCTGTACAACATTGCCCAGGTCGTCATCGCACCCCTGCTTGCAGCAGCCGCCAATTCGCCGTTGTTGTTCGGCCGTCGCTTGTGGAGCGAGACGCGGATTCCGCTATTCCAGCAGTCGATCGATGCCCGTGGCTCGAGCTATCACCTGCGCGATCGTCAGCCGCGCGTAGACTTCGGTCATGAGTGGGTGCGGGACTCCGTGCTCGAGGTGTTCGAGCAGGACATCGCCCGCTTTCGTCTGTTGCTTGCCGCCGACATCGGCGACGATCCGTTCGCGACGCTGCGGCGAGGCGAGGTGCCCAAGCTTGGCGCCCTGCAGGTGTTCAACGGCACGGTCTACCGATGGAATCGCCCATGCTATGGAATCACCAATGGCAAGCCACACCTGCGTATCGAGATGCGTGCCTTGCCGGCCGGGCCGAGTGTTACCGACGAAGTAGCGAATGCGGCGCTGTACTACGGCCTCATGCTGGGGATGAGTGCCGAAGTCGGTGACGTTACCGGCCTGATGAGCTTCGACGATGCGCGCTCGAACTTCTTCGCTGCCGCCAGGTACGGGCTCGATGCGCAACTTCATTGGTTCAACGGTCAGGTTGTTCCGGTGCAGGAGCTGCTGGGCGACGATCTACTGCCGCTCGCCCGAGAGGGTCTCGAAACCGCGGGCCTGTTCGGCGCCGACATCGAGCGCTATTTGGGTGTCATCGAGGATCGAGTGACCTCCGGACGAAATGGCACGCAGTGGCTGCTCGATTCGATGGCGGATCTTTCCGAGAAAGGTACGCGGGACGAGATTTTCACGGCACTGACAGCGGCGATGGTGCGCCGCCAAAAAGAGGGCAAGCCGGTGCACTGGTGGAGCCGTGCCGAGCTCGAAGAAGGGATTGCGATGCGACCAACAGACCTACGCGTAGAGGAATTCATGACCACCGACATCTTTTCCGTCGAGCCCGACGAGCCACTCAGCCTCGTGGCGCAGCTCATGGAATGGCAGCATGTGCGACACATGCCGGTCGAGGACGAGGACGGTCGCCTTGCCGGACTGATATCCTGCTTCGACGTCATGCGCCAGTTCGCCGACGAAGCCGGCGGCGACAGTGGCTCGGTGGCGGTGAGCTCGGTGATGAACCCGAAGCCCACGACGGTTTCACCCGAGACCTCGATGTTCGACGCTATCAATCTCCTGCGCACCAAGGAGGTCGATTGTTTGCCCGTCGTCAAGGAAAATCGGCTCATCGGGATCGTGACCGAGCATGACTTCGTCCACATCGCAGCGCGGTTACTGGAAGTCGGCTCGCGGGACCACTGATTCGCAGACATCTCCAACGGCACCCCGGCGTGTTCCTGAGGACGCTGCCAAGACGCTGTCGCTTGGCCTGGCAGCAGCCGTGCTGCAGCTACAGCCGGACGGACGCTGATCGATGAGCGTCGCCCTGCTGTCGGCATCGGAGATGCGCCGCCGCGTGGCCGCCGGCGAGCTGTCGCCCGTGGAGATCGTCGAAGCATGCCTGGCGCGGATCGAGCAACATAACGGCACGATCAACGCCGTCGTCACGCTCAACAATCGGGCGGTCGACGAAGCTCGGGTGTTGCAAGAGAGGCTCGCCGCGGGCGACGACCCTGGACTTCTCACCGGGATCCCGGTGGGCATCAAGGACATCACGGAAACGGCCGATATACGCACGACCTACGGGTCGCCGATGTTCGCCGATCACGTGCCCGACACCGACGCGTTGGTGGTTCGCAGGTTCAAGGAGGCCGGCGCCATCATTGTCGGCAAGACCAACACTCCCGAATTCGCAACCGGTGGGCACACGTTCAACGATGTATTCGGGGCGACTCGCAATCCCTGGAATACCGCGATGTCCGCGGGCGGCTCCACGGGAGGAGGTGCCGCGGGACTGGCGAGCGGCATGATCGCCCTGGCAGAGGGCACCGACCTCGGCGGCTCGCTACGCATTCCGGCATCGTTTTGCGGCGTCGTCGGCCTGCGGCCGTCGCCGGGGTTGATCGCCACATGGCCGTCGGAATTTCTCTGGGACGACATGAACGTGACCGGCGGGATGGGGCGAACGGCGGAGGATGTGGCGCTGCTGCTCGCGGCTGTCGCCGGGCCGAGCGCAGCGGCGCCGCAGCGCCAGCCGATCGAAGGCCGTGATTTCGTCGACGTTGTGCAACAAGGGATGCCGAGGGGCGTGAGGATCGCGTATTGCGCCGACGTCGCCGGCATCGGTATCGACGAGGGAATCCAGGCGGTCTGTCGTGAGGCGGTTTTAGAGCTGGCCCAAGTGGGTGTCACGGTCGACGAGATCGAGCTCGACCTGTCGTATGGGCGGAGTGCTTTTCTGGCGCTGCGTGCACTGTGGATGGTGACGCGCCACCAGTCGCGTCTCGATGTGCTCGACGAGTTCGGACCCAACCTCGCCGCCAACGTGCGCGCCGGCCTCGAACTGAAGAGCGAGGCACTGGCCTGCGCCCAGCGCGACCGCGGTCGCATGTGGGAGCAGTTCCACGAGTTCTTCCGCAGCTACGACTATCTGCTGACGCCGTGCATGGCAGTGCCGCCGTTTCCGGTGGAGCAGAACTACCCGGAAACCATCGACGGTAAGCAGATGAAGACTCACATCGACTGGGTAGCGCCGACGTTCACCTTGAGTCTCACGGGCTTGCCGATCGCCTCGGTGCCGGCCGGTCTCGACAGCGATGGTTTGCCGGTGGGCCTGCAGGTGGTCGGCGGACCGCAGAGCGAGGAGCACGTTCTCGCCGTGGCGCAGGAGATCCAACGGGCGCGGCCGATCGGATTACCACCGCGCGGCGACTAGCTCAGCGTTTGCTCCCGGCCGCAGGCCTCACACCGGTACCAGCGTCGGATACGCGGGCTCCCACACCAACTCCTTCACCAGCTCGGCGACGTCGCCTTCGGCTTGGGCGAGACCCTCGTCGAAAGCCTGCTGGGCGACGGCTTCGGCGATGATGCGCGTGATCTGGCGCATGTCCGACAGCGGTGGATAGAGCTTGCCGGCTGCCAGATCTTCCTCGGACACCTGGTCGGCGAGCGCCTTGGCGGCGGCGGTGAACATGGAGTCGGTTACCTTGGATGCCCTGGCGGCCAGTGCCCCGAGACCGACACCCGGGAAGATGTACACATTGTTGCCCTGGCTGACGTGGATCGTGCGGCCCTTGTACTCGATCGGCTCGAACGGGCTGCCGGCGGCGATAAGGGCGCGACCATCCGTCCACTCCACGAGGTCGGCCGGATGTGCCTCGGTATTGCGGGTCGGGTTCGACAGCGGAAAGATGACCGG
>CBDUXW010000107.1:0-8539 GCA_965371275.1 uncultured bacterium
CGGTAGAGGGCCGCGACGGAGTAGCCGGCGCCGCCTCGCTTGCCGCCGTGGTAAGGGGCGATCTGTCGATCGACGTACATGGCGCGCTGGGCGCGGCGGTTGTTGCCGGCGACGACGGCGCCACGACGGCCGTCGTTCCAGTGCGGCACTTCGCCCGCGAAGTCGTGCACCAGAGCCTTGGCGAGCGCGTTGCCTGAAAACGACACGCTGTACTTCACGTCGACCTTGCCGAAGCCGTCGGCGCTCATCCCGGCGTCGTGGCGGAGCGCCTCGATGCTCGCCGTGAGGCGATCGACCTGGTCGGTATCGAGTATGCCGAGGTTCACACCGATACCGAAATAGTCGGCCATCTCCTCGAGCGTGGTGAGCTCGTCCTCGATGGCGTAGGCGAAGTCGTTCTGCAACGAACCGAGGGCCTGGCCGGCGTCGACCTCCGCGCCGCGCAACTCATCGGCGCCGAACGCTCCGTTGAGTCGACCTCCCATCTGCAACATGTACTGCATGTCGGTAACGCGCTGGGCGGTTTCCTTCTCGAGCCGTCCCTCGACCCTCAGGTTGTAGATCGTCATCAGGCCGGCCGGGCCGACCTTGATGTTGGTGTCGAGCTCCGACAGCAGCGACGAGACGGCCTTGTAGTCCCAGCCGAACACGTGAGCCTTCAGCGTGCGCTTCTTGCGCAGGGCATCGGAGAACGCCGCCTTGTGTATGTGCACGCGCTCGCTGTTGGCATCGCGCAGGACGTCTTGCCAGTTGCCGTCGACGGCGGCGGCATACAAGGCGACGCCATCGACGTCCGGCACGCCGCCCTCGGCGATCTTGAGCTCGACGTCGACGAGGTGTTCTCCCTTGCGCACCCGCTGGTAGGTGTAACTGACGTCGAACTTGCCACCATAGTTGAGCGCCTTGTCGGCGTAGCCATGGATTTTGTCGAGCGTCGCCGTGAACGTCGTCGCCACCTGGTGGACCTCACCGAGCGCCGTCATCAGCTCGTCGCTGGCGGCCAGCTCTTCCCAGGTGCGGTCGTACAGGCGACCGACGAGCTCCATGATGGCGGCGGTGGCCTGCTGCTCGAGCTCGTCGATGGTGTCGAAGCGCGCGACCTGCTCCATGATCTTGTTGATCTGCAGGGCTTCGAGCTTGGCCTCGACAAACTCGCGAATCGCATCCTTGGCGTCGCCGGTAACCAACTTCTTGAAGTCGTCGAGTGGCTTGCGGACGTCGGCGAGGAGCTCGTCACGACGCTGGTCGAAGGCGATGAACAGATCGGCGAAAACGCGCTCGGTGAGCAGCTCCAGGAGCTGCTTCATGCGCGGGTCCCGCAGCCTCTCGAGGAAGATCTCAGGTCCCACGTTCGCGGCGCTGTCGAACACCTCGTCGACGATCGCAACGAACTCGTCGAAATTGACCTCGTGCAGGAACTTCTCGTACAGCCCGATCAGCCGATCGTCGAGTTGCTCGATTTCGCGCTCGATCAGGCGGATCTTCTCGAGCAGCGGCTCGATGCTCGGCTCGATCTCGTCGAGGCCGCGGCCGACCCAGGTGGTCACCAGCTCGTTGGTGAAGCCGTCAGCGCGCTCGCGCAGCTTGACGAGCATCTCATCGGGCTCGAACTGGGCGAGCTCGATGATTTCGCGCAGCACCTGCGGCGTGGTCGTGCCGATAATCGACTCGAACAGCGACAGCCCGTCCTCCGGCAGCCCGGGAGTGTCGAGCTCGACGTCCACCTTCACGCCGAAGCCGAATTCGAAGTTGCTCTTTCGATCTTTATCGAGGATCACCCGCACCCAATCGGCGCCGCCGCGCTTGGCGGCAACCACGGTTACCCGGAACGCGCCGGCCAAGCCGTACTTCATGTGCACCTTGGTAACGGCCTCGATGGAGAGCTTGGTGGTGAGGTCCATGGCCCCGACGCCGTAGCTCTTGCTGCCGTGGAATTCCCAGCCCCAGTTAGCGTCGACGCCGACGTTCACGTAGCCGAGGTGGCGCGCGGAAATCACCTCGTTGCGGGCGACAACGAACGGGCGGTCTTTGGCTACCAACTCCGTGGCTGTGGTTTGCGGCAGTCGAGCGTTGCCGAAGGCGTTACCCATCGCCTGCAGCACCGCGGTATCGCCCGCTGCCGGTGCGCAACGGAACCACTGGTAGCCGGTGCCGGCGCCGAAATCGAGCCCGACGCTGATGCCGGTGCTGAAGTCGACGTCGGCGCCCACCTTGGCGCCGATGTGGGCGTCGAACGCCAGCACCACCAGATGCTCGCCTTCATCCAAATCTGTATGGCGCTTCAACAACGTCTTCATGCCCGGCACGTTGGCGTTGTCGATGTTGCCGATACCGTCGCCGGTGTAAATCAAGTGCAGCCAGGCGCCGGCCGCGGCATCGACGCGGATGCTCACCGCAAACCCGTCCGTCCGGCCGAAGTCCAACGTGCGGTCGGCGTCGGTATCGACGGTGAAGGAGATTCCTGACACCAGCAGTCCGCCGGCGTCGGGAAATTCGTCGTCCAGGTCGGCGAGGTTCAGCTCGGGGTTGTCGGCCAGCTTGGCGGCAAAGTCTTCGAGTTGAAGGCTGAGGTTGGCGTCGCCGTTCCAGAAGCTACGGTCGACGTTCTGTATGAGGGACGAAAGATTTTCCGGGATGGGCGGCATTGTTTTCCTGGCGGCTCATGGCAACAAGACAAATGGGGACCGGGCCGCGGTTGGCGACCTGATCCCCAAGTCGCCTTGATCGCACGGCCGTGCCCCGTGTGTCAAGCGACCCGGCAGAGCCTGCCGGGCCGGTCCGCACATCTTCGCCACGGCCTGCTACGCTGGCGCAATGAGCGCCACGGAGGCAATCAGATCGGCGGCGGCGCTGATCGTGGGCGTGCTGTCGATCTCGCTGATCGTCGAGCCGATCGAGTTTCTTCTGGTTGCGGGGCTGAACAACGGGATCACCACCGATCCCGAGGTCTACTTCGCGATCCGCAACCAGCCCTCGATGCTCGCCGCCAAGGTCGTGTACAACTTTTTCGCCGCCGTTGCCGGCGGCTGGCTGGTCGGCTGGGTCGCCGGGCGCCAGGAGGTGCTGCACGGCATGGCGCTGGCCTTCGTGCAGACGATCTCGTTCGTCTTCGCGCTGACTGTCTCCCAATTCGCCGACAGCACGCCGTTGTGGATGTGGCTTGTGCTGATCGTGATCACGGTGATCGGCGTGATGTGGGGAGCGCGGCTGCGCGCAGCATCGGTCGCGACCGCCGCGCGACCTTGAGCATGGGTCGGGCGGCCGGAGCACTGGTGCTCGCGTTCGTCGTCGCCTGTTGCAGCCCGGCGGAGAATCCGCCGACCTTGACCTCTGCGTACCTGACGGCCGCGCGCGAGGCCGGCTCCTGGTTGCTGTCGCGGGCGCTGGCCGAGGGCTCGCTGGTTCGCATACCCGACGAAGTGTCCGGGGCGGCCACGTTTTCCGCCGGCCTCGGCGTCGGCGCGGCCGGCCGGACGCTGTTCTTCCTGGAGCTGTTCTACGCCACGCAAGAGCAACAGTGGCTCGATGCGGCGTACGACGAGGCCCGGGCGGCGGTTGCGGGCGTCGAGGCGGCGGATCCGGCAGACCTCCAGATGGGGCTTTACGGCGGCGTCGCCGGCATCGGCTTTGCCCTCACCGAGGTCTACCGGGCATCGGGCGACGAACGCTGGCGCGACTACGCGATGGGCATGTTCGACCGGCTTGCGACCGCGGCACAACGCGATGATGAAGGGGTTCGCTGGAATCCGGTAAACGACGTATTGGTGGGGACCGCGGGAATCGGACTGGCGCTGCTGTACGCGCATGAGCAGTTGCAGTATCCGGGAGCGCTCGAGTTGGCGGTCGACGCCGGCAACGCCTTGATCAGGCGCGCGGAGCCCGTGGGTGACGATCTGCGGTGGTTGCGCAGCGAGGACGTTCCGCTCGACCTACCGAACTTTTCCCACGGCACCGCCGGCGTCGGCTATTTCCTCGCCGCCCTGTTTCCCCACACCGGCGACAGTCGGTTTGGCAGAGCCGCCGGGCGAGCCGCAGGCTACGTGGCTTCCATCGCCGACCGCGAGGAAGGCCTCTTTCTCGTTCCGTACGGCGTGCCGAACGACGGATACAGCACCGCGTACGACATAGGTTGGGCGCACGGCCCGGCCGGTACGGCGAGGCTTTTCTACCTCCTGTGGGTGATTACCGAGAGCCCCGAGCACGGTTTGGCGGTGCGCGCCAACGCGCTCACGATCGCCGCATCGGGCATGCCGGAGGCAACGTCAGACCCGGAGCGGTGGACCGGGCCGTTCCCGATCGATCGACGCTTCGGTACTTCGGGAGCCGCCACTTTCTTGCTCAAGCTCCACGCCGTCGCTCCGGGTCCTGAATACACGGCGCTCAGCGATCGTGTGATGTCGGCCATCCTGGAAGAGAGTCGCGAGTCACGGGCCGGCCGCTTCTGGGCACTGCCGCTGTACGGATTCCAGGGTGAGTCGGACGAGATCGGTATCTACACCGGTTACTTTTACGGTGCCGCGGGCCTGGGCATGGCGCTGCTCGAGGCGCACTACGAACAGACCGGGCGCCGGTCGCGAATTCGGTTGCCGGACGATCCGTTTCCACCGGGCCGTTAGCAGGCCGTGGTGAAAGTGTGATCGGTTCGGGAACGAGAGCCGTCTGACGAGAGGTGGACATCGACATGGCCGACAAATTCGACAAGAACGACGACGAGTGGCGTGCCCAGCTCACCGACGAGCAGTATCAGGTGACCCGCCGGGCCGGCACGGAGCCGCCGTCCAGCGGTGAATATGATGACCACGAGGAGATCGGCGTGTACCGCTGCGTGTGCTGCGGCGCCGAGCTCTTTCGCTCCGGCGCCAAGTTCCACTCGGGCAGCGGCTGGCCGTCGTTCACGATGCCGGCCAATAGCGGGGCGGTGGCGCAGAACCACGATTCGACGCACGGCATGTCGCGCACGGAGGTGGTGTGCGAGCGTTGTGACGCCCACCTGGGCCACGTCTTCGACGATGGGCCGGCGCCCACCGGCTTGCGCTTTTGCATCAACTCCGTGGCGCTTGATTTCGACGACGCCGTTGACGAAGACGCTGCGGGTGCAGAGTCGCCGGGCGACCCCGGCGACCAGAGCTGACCGCTACGCGACCCGTCGGGCGGTGTGCGCTCAGCCGCCCAGCCGCTCCAGTGCCTCGCGAGCGTCGGCGCGACCGCGGCCGGCGCTCTCGCGGTACCAGTGCAGCGCCTGCTCCCGGCTCTGCTCGAGGCCGTCACCGGTCTCATACATCTGCCCGAGCCAGAACATCGGCAGCGCGTCGCCCTTATCGGCGGCGAGCCGGTACCAGTAGGCGGCAATGTTGGAGTCCTGCGGCATGCCGTCGCCCCCGCGGTAGGCATTGCCGAGGTTGTGGGCGGCCAGAGCATTGCCGAGGTTCGCGGCCCGGAAGTACCAGGCGAACGCCAGCTCCTCGTTGATCTCCACGCCCAGGCCTTCGGTGTACGCGGTGCCCATCAGAAAGGCGGCCTCGGCGACGTTTGCTTGCGCCAGCGCGATCACGTCGTCGATCACGCCGGCAGCGATTTCCCGGGCCTTGGCGTCGTCGCGTTCGAAGAACATGCGGCCGCGCGAGTACACCCGCGCCAACCACATCTGCGACAGGACATCGCCGTCGGCTACCGCTTCCAGCAGCAGTTCGTGGGCGCGGGCATCGTCAACCTCGCCGGCGATGCCCGTGTAGTAGCCGATCGATTGCTCGAGAAGCGGATCGACGGCATCGGCCTGGGTGACCGCTGTTGAAACGGCCGGGGCCGGCGCGACCAACAACATGGCCACGCCGGCCCCGACGACAATCCAGCTCGCGCGTTCCCCGCTAGCGCGCGACACGTCTACATTCCGGGCTTGCGAAACTTCAGCGTCATCCGGTCGGTATCGTAACGGTTGCCCGTTTCGGCCGACTCGTCGAAGTTGTCGTTCGGGTTGGCAAGCATTTCGGAAGCTTCGACGAGCTCGAACCCGGCGGCGGTGATCTGGTCGATCACCATTTGCTGGTTGATGCGATGCGTGTTGCCGTCGAATCCGTCCTTGGGTGTGCGTGCATCGACGACGCCGAGGATTCCACCCGGCTTGAGCGCCGCCAGCCAATCACGCGCCGGATCGGTAGCGTTGCTGCGATTGATCAGGTCGTGGACGTTACGCACCGTGATGATCACGTCGACGCTGTCGTCCGGCATAGTGTCGAAGCCGGTGATCAACTCGACGTTGGAGAGGCCGTCGCTCTCGACACGGGTAGCCAGATTGCCGCGCCGATCGGGACCGGCGTACACCTTGCCGCCGCTGCCGACCAGCTTTGACAGGATGAAGGTGTTGTAGCCGCCGCCCGGCATCAGGTCGGCCACCGTCGAGCCGCCCTCGACGCCGAAGAAGGCGTAGAGCTCGAGCGGCTTGGTGCCGACGTCACGCGCCCGTTCGGCATCGGGACGCTTCGGGTCGTTCAGAATGTTCTGCTGCGCAAAGCCAAGCGATACGACGGCGATGCTTGCAACGATGGCGATCACAGCGATCGCCAGGCGAGATTTCGTATTCATCTCGGTTCCTCCCTGGAGGATTGGGTGGGGTGGCGACTTGGGAACGATAAAGGTACCCCCAACAGGGCCTGTTTGTAAAAGCGGTGCCGGAGAGTTCGCCCGCTGCGGCGACGCGAACGCCATCCAGAATCGGAGCAGCCGGCGAGGACGACGTCGAGGAGTAGCTTCCTGGTGAAGGGCAGCGTCATCTCTTAAGCTGCGGCATGGCCGCCGGCGTACGAGCGATTGTTTACGGCATTCTGATCTGGGTCGCGGTGTTCATCGTGGCGATGGCGATCTTTTCGTTCCGCGAGTCCAACCGGCCGCTGTTTGAGTCAATCATCCCCGTCGCGGTGACCGCGGCGACGGTGTTTTTCGCCCAGCTCTACTTCACCCGGGTCGAGAAGGACTTCGTGAAAGAGGGAGCCATTCTCGGCCTGGTGTGGCTGGCGATCAACATTCTCATCGATTTGCCGATGGTATCGGCCGGCCCGTTGGAGATGACGTTGACCGAATACTTCGCCGACATCGGGTTGACCTATCTGATCATTCCCGTGATTACGCTGAGCACGGGCCTCGCCTCCGCCCGGGTCGCGCGGCGCAAAGCCAAGACGTGATCGAGAAATCGCGGCGCTCGAGAAACCTGCCTCTCATGGTTGGCCTCGTCTGTGTGGCGGCGGCGTGTGCCGTGCCTCCCGGCGAGTCGGGAACGGGCGGCCCGCCGGTGGCGCCGGGAACCGTCGGCGCCACGGACAACTGGCCCATCTGGGGAGGCGATGCCGGCGGCACCAAGTACTCGCACCTCGACCAGATCGACGTCGACAACGTTGCCGAGCTCGAACCCGTGTGGAGCTGGGCCACCGGCGAACAACCGGTGCGTGGCGGCAACGCGCCGATCACTGGTGAGGGCGTGAGGCCGGGAAACTTCGAAGTTACGCCGCTCGTGATCGACGGCACGATGTTTCTGTCGACACCGTACAACCGCGTCGTGGCGCTGAACGCGGCGAGTGGCGAGGAGCTCTGGTCGTACGACCCGCGGGCGTGGGAGTGGGGCCAACCACCGAACGGCACCGGGTTGGTGCACCGGGGCGTGGCCGTTTGGGAGGGTCCGGTCGACGGCTCCACCGAGCGCCGCATTTTCTTGAACTCTCGCTGGCGCTTGATCGCGCTGAACGCGGCAACCGGTGAGCCGGTGGCCGGCTTCGGCAAGGGCGGCGAGGTCGACCTCACAGACAACCTCGTGTGGCCGACCAACAAGCTGCACTACACCCAAACGTCGCCACCGGTCGTATACAAGGACCTGGTGATCCTCGGCAACGGCGTCGGCGATCGGCTCGTGTACCGCAACGATCCGCCGGGCGACATTCAGGCATTCGACGTGCGCACGGGCGAGCTGGTGTGGCGCTTCAGTCCGATTCCGCAGGCCGGCGAGTTCGGCAACGACACCTGGGAAGACGACTCATGGCAATACACCGGGCACACCAATGTGTGGGCGCCGTTCACCGTCGACGACGTCAACGGCCTGGTGTACCTGCCGGTCGGCACCCCCAGTAACGATTTCTACGGCGGCGATCGCAAAGGCGACAACCTGTTCGCCGAATCGATCCTTTGTTTGAACGCTGCCACCGGCGAGCGTGTGTGGCACTACCAGCTCGTTCACCACGGCCTGTGGGACTGGGACGTCTCATCGCCACCGACGTTGTTGACGATCGAAGTCGACGGTCGGACCATCGACGCGGTGGCGCAGCCGACCAAGCACGGCTATTTGTTCGTCTTCGATAGGCTCACGGGGGAGCCCGTGTGGCCGATCGAGGAAGTACCGGTACCGGCGAGCGATGTGCCGGGCGAACGCGCCGCTGCTACCCAACCGGTGCCGACGAATCCGGCGCCGTTTGCCCGACAGGGCATCCTCGAAGACGAGCTGATGGACTACACGCCGGAGCTGGCCACCATGGCGCGCGAGGCGTTGGCCGGCTACCGG
>CBDUXW010000108.1:0-8345 GCA_965371275.1 uncultured bacterium
GATCTCCAGAATCAGGACGAGCCGTGAACAACCTCGTTAGAACTAACACCTAGCCGGCAGATTTCACTCGACGGAGCGGTTTAAATGGTCCATACTGGATGATATAATCCAATCGCCTGGAAAGTACCTCTAAGTACGCTTTATTGACGTTTGATTCCTCGCAATTTGAAAAACACCGGCTCATATGAGCCATGCCGTTTAGACGCCATTTTTGCGTGTCCGAACGTTCCCGTGAAACCCTTGCCAGGGCTGGGTTTCCGCCGAGCACATTGGGGCCGTTCTTGGCACGGCCGTTGCATTAAAACTTGGGCGAGGCTGGGGTCAAGGGGCGGACCGGCCACTCTCACCTCGGGAGACCACAAAATATGTCTGTACAGGTTGTTACCCTCGACGCACCCCGTGTGCTTCCGGGAGCCACTGTCGATACAGCGGCCAACGAGAAGTGGCTGGACGATGAAGCGTACCGCGAGCTGTTCGTTTCGGTAATCGAGCTCGCGATCAAAGACTACGAGTTCCTTCTGCGAATCCGGCAACGGTCCGAGCTCACGCCTTCGGAGCGCAAGAAACTGCGCGGCCTGACCGAAGACGGCGATCCGGAAGAGTTCTTCGCGAGCCACTGGTTCGAGGACATTTGTAGGATGATCGGCGTCAGCTCCGCAGTCATCCGCGAACGCCTCGCAGTGATGTTCTAGCGGCCGGCCTCTCGAGACACAGAAGGAGCCCCGGGCAGATGCCCGGGGCTTTTTTTATTGCTCCTGATGGGGCGAAGGCGCGGCGCCACCACCCGCCTACAACCTCCCCACGACTTCCGTCATCGCCTCCCTCACCATTGCCGCCGCATGCATTCGCCCGGCCGGCAACCCCCCCACCGCTTCCACCAGACCCGCCTCCCCGATCTCGATCACCTCTTTCGCCGTCTTCCCCACCATCAGTTCCGTGGCCGCCGAAGCCACGGCGATCGCCGCCGCACAGCCGAAAGCCTTGAAGCGCGCCACGGCGATGGTGCGCTGCAGCCGGGGAACATCGTCGTCCGCGGCGTCCAACTTGATCGCCAGGCGGACCAGGTCACCGCAGGTGGCGTTGCGGACAATTGCCACCGCGTCGTGGTCGTCCAGATCGCCGAGATTTCGCGGCGCGTGGTAGTGATCGAGGAAAATTTCGGAGTAATCAGACATCGTCTTGAATTTTCGCCCGAAACCAGCAGGGCCGCGACCCCGTATTCTCAAGCGTGACCACAACTGGGTTTCAGGCGTCGAGTATGGCTGGTAGGTTGCCGGATCGAGCCTGTACCATATGCGCTCTGATCGCCCACGGGGCGATTCTTCCGCGCCGTTCCCACGAAACTGCGTCCGCACCATGAGTTTGCCGATTATCGAGGTTCACGGCCTGGAGAAGGTCTACGGGGGGCTATTCGGCAACTCCGTACACGCGCTGCGCAGCGTCGACCTTACCGTGGCGCCGGGACAGGCGTTCGGGCTTTTGGGCCCCAATGGCGCCGGCAAAACGACGCTCGTGAAGATCCTGCTCGGCCTGGTGCACCCGACTTCGGGAGACGTGAGGCTGATGGGGACCGCCGCCGGCCGGCCGGTGGCGCGGCGCCGTATCGGCTACATGCCGGAGCTGCGCAACTATCCGACATTCACGACCGCAGCCCACTGTCTCGATTTGTTCGGCCGCCTGCACGGCCTGACCGGCTCCGATCGCCGGTCGCGAATCGACAGGGTGCTCGCCGAGGTCGACTTGACCGAATGGCGCGACCACAAGGTGGGCGGCTTTTCCAAAGGCATGAAACAACGCCTGGCCCTCGCCCAGGCATTGATGAACGATCCCGAACTGTTGTTCCTCGACGAACCGGCGGAAGGCATCGACCCGCTCGGCCGCGTCGTGTTTCGCAACATCCTGCGCCGGGCCCGCGACCGCGGGACGACGTTGTTCATGAACTCTCACCTGCTCACCGAGGTCGAGATGGTTTGCGACCAGGTGGCGATATTGCACCTCGGCCGCGTCGTCGAATCGGGTGTGCTCTCCGAGCTCACCTCGCGCGAGCGTGAGTACCGCGTGACCGTGGCCTCGAACCTCGACCAGGTACCGCAGGCGCTCAACGGCGCGGTGGACGCCATCGAAGAGGGCAAGGCGCCGGAAGGCCTGGCCGCCTGGCATCTGACGGTTCACGACCGCGAGCAGTTGAACGCCGCGCTCGACCGGATTCGGCACGCGGACATTCTGATCGACGGCGTCGAGCCGGTGCGCAGCAGCCTCGAGGACGTATTCATCCGCGCCGTCGGCGGCACCGACCCCGACAAGGAAGCGGCACCTGACACCGCGCAACCCGTGGAGATAGCGTCATGAGCGACGCCACGACCGCCACGTTCGAGGCCCCGTCGCCCGATCATCAGGCGTCGGCGCTGCAGCTGAGGGTGCGCCAGATCGTCGGACTCGTGGCCTACACGCTGCGTGAGGCAGTGTACCGCTGGACGCTGGTGACCTATGTGCTCGGCGTCACGTTCTTCCTGCTGTTGATGGCCACCGCCGTCAATCTCGACATCGTCGAAGGCACGCTGGCTTCGGCACGGCTCTTCGGACAGGATCTCGAGATCAGCGAAATGGGCATCCAGATCGGCGATGTGGTGCGCTGGTTCCAGGTCGCCGTGATCAGCACGCTGTACATCGTAGGCGTTGCGCTGGCGCTCTTTCTGACCAGCAACAACGTCCCTGCCATGGCCCGCGAAGGATGGGTGGATCTCCTGGTCGCGCAGCCGGTCTCACGACCGACGCTGCTGCTCGGCAGGGCCCTCGGTTCGTTTGCCGTCGTCACGATCAACGTGTCGTACCTGGTGGTCGGCAGCTGGTTCGTGCTGCGTGTGAAAACCGGCTTCGGCGGCGCCGGCTTCCTGTTCGCCGGACTGGTCATTCTGTTCGTCTACGCCGTCTGCTACACGGCCACAGTGTTGGTAGGTATTACGACGCGCAACGGTCCGGTGGGCGGCATGATCGGTTTATTTGTTTGGCTGGCGGGCCACGCACTGTACGGTTTTCATAGCTTCCCGGAGTGGCGAGTAGCCATCCGCGCCGGCTGGCCGCGGCAACTTGCCACCGGAATGACCGAAGGACTTTATTGGCTGTTGCCGAAAACCGAGGGCCTCCGACAGATCGCTGTCGGCGCGGCGCGTGGCGAACCGATATCGCTGGCGCCCTTCTGGTACTCGCTGCCATTCGCCGGGCTCTGCCTTTTCCTGGCGTGCTGGTGGTTTTCGAGCCGTGACTACTAACTACAAAAGGGCCACCGTCATGCGTGGCCGCACGAACGGAGAGATTCCAATGAACGCGAACCGCTTTTCGCAGGTTTTCATGTGGAGCCTGGTACTTTTCGGCGTCACCACCCTGACGGCGTGCGCCGTAGCGGTGGACCCCCAATCTGAAACTCCCTCGGCGCTGATCGACAGGCTGCCGAGCGGCGCCACGGCAATCGGCTGGATCGACGTGGAACGCATCGCCGAATCGCTGACGCCCGAGCAATGGGCTGAGTACCTGGCAATGGCCGAGGAGAATGAAGATTGGGAAGATCTGGAGCGATTCGCCGCGGCTACCGGGTTCGACCCGCGCACCGACCTGCGACAACTCGCCGTCGTCGTCTTGCCCAGCGATGACGACGAAGTCGAGCCGGTGGTTCTGATCTCTGCACAGTTCGACCGCGCCCAACTGGAGTCGTTTCTGGCCGAAGCCGAAACCTCTTCTTACGAGGGCCAGACCATCTACAAGATGGACGAGCGCACGTTCGAACAATTCGAGGACATGGCGCGGGAAGAAGAGGCTGAGCAGGAAGCCGACGAGCCGGCCGAAGGCGAAGCGGCCACCGAGGAAGACGACCCCGCATTCCTCGCCATTCTCGACGACACGACGGTGGCGATGGGCAATGAGGCCGCGGTGCGGCTGGCGATCGACGTGGACGGCGGCCGCCACGAATCGCTGAAGATGGACCCGGCGATGAACGACCTGATTTCCGACGTCGCGGGTGAGGGCCAGATCTGGTTCGTTGCGATGCGCGACACATGGGATAGCGAGCTCGACGAGCTCGGACAGGCCGGCGTGCCACTGCCGACGAGCGCCCTGGCGAGCATCGAAACGATGACGCTGTCGATGCGCCTGGGCGACGGCCTGGCGCTGCGACTGGTGGGCATCACGGGCTCTCCCGAGGATGCCAAAATGCTGGCCGACTCGCTCAGCGGTCTCACCGCGATGGGCAAGATGATGCTGCAGCAGAGTCAGCCCGAGCTTTTCGACATCATCGATCGCGGCATCAACGTGGGCACCGACGACCGCAACGTCCACATCCAGGCGGACCTCAGCGACGCCGACCTCGAGGTGCTGCGCCGCCTGGCCGCAGAAGCGCAAGCCGAACAGGCAGTCTCGGGCCAGTAGGGCGCTGATCACCGCGTTCTGCTCGCGCCCCCGGCCGAATCCACGGGCCCGGCGCCGGAGGTTGGTTGTGCTACTGTCAGCGCAGGCACGCCCTCCTGGCCCGGCAACCCTTCGATGAAGCGTTTCAAAGCAATTCTGCTCGTCCTCTTCCTCGTTCTCGGCGTGACGCTTTTCCTGATTTTCGGGCGCCCCCTCCTGCAGGACACGGCGCTGGAGATCACCGCTGTGAGCTACGATGTCGACGCCGACGGCGTTGTCGAGATCACCCGCTGGAACATCGGCGATTCGCTGGTGATCTGGGAATGGGACCGTGACGGCGACGGAAATCTCGAGCTCATCGCCTACGATGCCGCGGCAACGGCGGAAGGCGGCCTCCAACCCACGGGCTCCATAACGACGTGGGACTGGGCCGGCGATGCCGTCCTCGACATCGGCGACGTGCCCCCGGGGGTCGAAGCGATTCTGCAGCAGGAAGACGTCCTCGCAGCCCGTTCAGCGCCGACCGACGGCGACATCGCTCTCGTCGGCCCTGATATCCGCAAGCTCGCCGACGACATCGAAGCAGGCTACGACGAGTGGCGCCTCGCCGGCTTCCGCATGCCTATCGTCGGCGCCTCGCTTCCCGCCCTCGACAACCTGTTGCCCGGTGCACCGCGCGCCTATCGCAGTGGCATTCACCAGGGTTTCGACATGTATAACGGGCAGATCGGCGTGCCGACGGCCTACAGCGGCCCGGTGGTCGCCGCCAAGAGCGGCACGGTGATCCGCGCGATGCACGACTTCACCGAGATGACACAGGCGGAATACGGGGAGGCCATCGCCGCATCGGTAGCCGCCGGCACGACGACGCCTGACATCCTCGACCGGCTACGCGGACGCCAGGTGTGGATCGACCACGGCAACGGCATCGTCACTCGATATGTGCACTTGTCCGGCATCACCGCGGAAATTACCGAGGGCGAGAAAGTCGACGCGGGTGAAATCGTCGGCTTCGTCGGTAACTCGGGAACCGAAGCCGGCGTCAACGGCACCCGTGGAGCGGCCCACTTGCACTTCGAGATGCGAATCGACGATCACTATCTGGGCGAAGGTTTGAGCCACGACGAGATCCGCGAGCTCGCCGGCCGCATCTTGCACGCCAGGGACAGCGGCTAGAACGGTTTCCGTCGCGCCGGCGCAGGCTAACCCAGCAACCCCATCAGCACCGCCATCGACAGCATCACGGCGAAGAACATGAAGCCGAGGACCGTCAACACAGCGACGGGAATCGCTACTGTGAGAATGGCTTTCATGCGGTCGAGGCCGTAGACGCGCTCGACGGTAAAGGCGGCGACGACGCACAGCCAGATCCCGGCCAGCGGCGCCAGCACCATGTTCAGCACCCAGATGACGTTCACCCACTGCAGCACGTAAGCCAACGAGAACGGGCGGAAGAAGTCGAGAAACTCACCTTCCCCTTTGAACGCCATGGTGGCGATGAGGTGGAAGATGCCGGCGACGATGAACGCGCCGATTACGTAAAAGATCGGCATGATGATTACCAGAAACGGCGCCATCGAACCGATCGCTGCGCCGACACCGGCCAGCGCGATAATCACCAGGCCCATCGCGAACGCGTTTTCGTCGTCCTTGGCCCGATCGATCTCGTCGGGCTTGAGCTGGATGATCTCGACCGCCTGCTTGACGTACTCGATGAAGTTGTCGAGCCAGCTTCCCGCGGTGCTTGCTTGCTCTTCGGCCATGCGATCTCCCGGGTGTGTGCCCGCTACGTGAGTCTGCAAGCGAGTCTATTCCGCCGTCGCGCAGGTGGTCAATCGTCGATTGTCCCAGGCGAAAGATGCCGCGTAGCGACACTCGACGTCCCCGGAGCGTTCGGCTTCAGGAGAGTAGCGTCGTCGCGAGCAGATAGGCCCAATTTGCCGCCACCATCCCGGCGCCGGCCCAGGCCAGCTTCCTGATCGTGGACCGCGACAAAGCCGGCCGTGGCCCGTTGAACACGGCGGTCCCGACGGTCCACGGTATGAGCACGAAAAGGCCGAGGCCCGCGGTGCCCACCAACGGGTTGAGTCGCAGCGCCTGCCACACTTCGCCATGCGACGCAGCCAGCAGCGCACGGGTGCCGAAGCATGTCGGGCACGGGATCCCGGTCAGTTCCCGGAGCGGGCAGAATGCGCCCCACGCCGGGCTCCACAGCGGAAACGTCCACGCCAGCGACAGGGTCGTGATGCCGCTCAATGCCGCCAGGAAGTAGAGATCTTCGAAGATCGTCGCGGCTGCAGCGGGGCGCGGGTCCATCGCCCGTCCGGCCCGAGCGTCGTGCGGCAGTTGTTCCACGCCGATCGTGCCGCTCATTGGAACCCCGGCGCCGCCAGGTTCGCCACCCCGATGGAAACGATGAGCAGGAACATCAGACAGAAGCAGGCAAGGAAGAAGGGAATGAGCACGGCGGCCGCGGCCTTGCCGGTGGTTACTTCCTGGGCCTCGCGGATGCCGATGATCTGCACGACGAGCCGCCATATCGCGGCCACGAAAATCCCGCAAATCGGAATGATGTTGAACAGCCCCGCGGACCACGTGTAGCACAACACGCGAAACGTCGTTTCGTACGGCTGCTGGACGCCTCCGAGCATGATCAGTAGAACGTGCACGATCGCCGCCCCGAAGAAAGTCGCGGCACACACCAGCAGCGGGGCGAACAGCGCGAACCAAATCTCGGTGGCGTTGGACGCCGCCACCTGCTCGACGTTCACGCCCGTCATGGCAGCCATGAAGCTGCGGGTCACCATGTCCCAAATCTGCGCCACCCACACGCCGATGCTCCCTACCAGCACCGCGAAGCCGAGTGGCTCACCCCAACCACCTTCCCGCTTCATCTGACTGAAGGTGGCGCCGGGGGAGAAGAGCACGCCGATAATCGTGCCGATGAGCGCCGCACCAGGGCCGATCTCGGCGCGCCGCTCCCACGGCACGCCGGCGCGCGCCACGTACAACCGGTCGGTGGTCAAGTCGCCGGCGGTGTTGTAGTCGTCGTCAGCCAAGATGCACGTGTCGCCGTTCCGGCTCCGCTGTGAAGCTCCGGGTCGTGTACGCTTAGAAGATTGCAGAGTCGCTGGCACACTGTCGCAACTTGCTGTCGTGCGGCGGCTCGTATCGACCGTAAATGTAATGTTTCGAAGCGGCACGTCAAAGTCGGCCACGGCGTGTCGATTGAATTTCAGCTCCTCGAGGAAGCCAATCATGCGTAAGTTCTCTCGATTCAGCCTCGCCGCAGCGCTTATCGTTCTGACGGTCGGCGCGGTGGCCTACGGACCCGAACTGGCCACGGCGGCCGGGCAGATGTACTCCCGCCTGCAGACGATGCAGGCAATGATGGAGATCATCGAGAGCAACTACGTCGATGAAGTCGACGTCGATGACTTGTTCGACAACGCGACGCGCGGCGTGCTCGAGAACCTCGACCCGCATTCGCGCTACTACAGCGCCGAAGAGTACGAGGCGATGCAGGAGCAGTATCGCGGCGACTATGCCGGCATCGGCGTTTCGTTCGAGATCTTCGACGGCGTGTTGACGGTGCTCGACGCCCTCGACGGCGGCCCGTCGCAGCGCCTCGGCATCCGCCCCGGTGACGAGATCATCGGCGTTGAGGGCCAGAGCGCGATCGGCTGGGACGTCGACATGGTGTACGACCGCCTGCGCGGCCCGCAGGGCACCGCGGTCAACGTATCCGTACGCCGCCCGGGTGTTGACGAGTTGCTCGACTATACGATCACACGCGGCCGGGTGGAGATCGCGGCGGTGTCGATCGTCGGCATGCTGAGCGACGAGGTCGGCTACATCCGTCTGAACACCTTCTCGCAAAAGACCGCTGATCAAGTAGAGAAGGGTCTCGCCGATCTCGAAGCCCAGGGCATGAAGCGACTGGTGCT
>CBDUXW010000109.1:0-8301 GCA_965371275.1 uncultured bacterium
GTGCGGGAAGCACAGCAGGAAGGCACCACCACGATCATCATCCCGACCGCGGGCACCGAGCAAAACGGCCCGCACATGGTGCTCGGCAAGCACAAGTTCATCGTCGGCCATGCCGCCGAGAAGATCGCCCGTGAGCTCGGCAATGCGCTTGTGGCGCCGGTGGTGACGTACGTCCCCGAAGGCAATGTCGAGCGGCTCGGTGCTCCCAATCGGGCCGGCACCATCACGCTACCCAACGAGTTCTACATGAAGCTGCTGGAATACGCGGCGCGCAGCCTGGCGATGGGCGGTTTCACCGACATCGTCATGATCGGCGACAGCGGCGGCAACCAGCGCGGCATGCGCGACGTCGCCGAGATGCTCAACGCCGAGTGGGCCGATGAAGCCGCCCGCGTCCATTTCGTCGGCGACTACTACTCGAACAACGGCATCAACGACTGGCTGTTCACCCAGGGCGAGACCGAGGAGACAATCGGCAGCCACGCCGGCATCCGCGACACCTCGCAGCTCATGTACGTGGCGCCGCAGCATATCCGCGACGAGCTGCGGGCACCCGGCGGCGGCTTCGAGGGCAGCGGCGTATCCGGCGACGCGAGCCGCGCCTCGGTGGAGTACGGACGCAAGGGCATCGAGCTCAAGGTGGAGTCGGCGGTGCGGCAAATCAGGGCCCTGATGGCGGCGCGGTAACGAACGGGGGACGTACGCAGGTCCAGGACCGGCCACAACGGCGGCCACAACCGAGAGCGCAACACGACCAGGGGGTTTCAAATGGGATGTTTTCGACTGGCATTGATCGTCACAATGCTCGCGGGATTGCTTCCGCTACACGTCCGGCCGCTCAGCGATACGGAGCCTGTTTCCGGGGCAGGAACCGTGGCGATGGCAGCATATCTAGAGGGCGGCGGCGCTGCGAGCGCGGCGGTTGTCGTTACGAAAAGCAGGAATTGGGACAAGACCACGAACTTCGGACACGGCGAAGCGTCGTGCAAGGTAAGGGTGAAGCTGCCGAAGTCCGTGCTCAAGAAGGACCCGAACGCCACTATCCGGTTTACAGTCGACGCCTTCGGTGCCAGCGAGGTGACCGCCACGATCAAGGGCAACACGATGGGCGACGGGGTCGAGCCACACTGCGACATTCTCCCGAACGGCCCGAGCTCCGTCCAGCTCAACCTCGCGAACCTCGCCAAGAAGAGCGGCAGGGTGAAGGGGAAATTTAAGCTCCATTTCCATGCGCACGACGACGCCGACTGCTTCTTCCCGGGCCGGGCCTTCGGCGAGATCACGGTGACCGTTACCGCGGCGGCCGGAGCACTGGTGGACAAGAACCTGAGACTGGCAACCAAGCGTTGCGGTTAGAGTTCAGGCGTCGGGTGGCAACCGGTTGCGGGTGGTGCTGCGCACCTTCCGAACGCCGATAACGAAGGGTTGCGACGGAGGATCTTGATGGAGTACATCGCGCGAGTCGCTGTTCTGTTATACCTGCTGCCGGTGGCGACGTCCCCCGTGGCGACGACCGGTCAACCGCTCACTTCCATTTCATGGGGCGCGACGGCGGCCGGCGCGCTCCGCGGACCCGGCGTCGAGTCGTCGCAGACAGCGGCCGCTCCGCGCGTGCGGCTGGTCGCCACCGGCGGCACGATCTCGAATGCCCGGGGCGGTCGCTTGACTGCCGAAGAGCTGGTCGAGCTGATCCCTGACCTGACGCGCTATGTGACGCCGGAATTCGAGCAGTTCGCCAACGTCGCCAGCAGCTCGATCACGCTGGAGCAATGGCTGCAACTGTCGCGGCGCATCAACGAGCTGTTCGCCACCGACAGCGAGCTGGCCGGTGTCGTGGTGACCAGCGGTACCGACACGCTCGAAGAGACAGCGTACTTCCTGCATCTGACGGTGCGGGATCCGCGGCCGGTCGTCGTGGTGGGCGCGATGCGTAATCCGAGCACACTGGGATACGAGGGCGCCGCCAACCTGTTGCAGGCTTTCCGCGTTGCCGCGGCGCCCGAATCACGGGGCAAGGGCGCCCTGGTGGTGATGAACGACGAGATCAACTCGGCGCGCGAGGTCACCAAGACCAATGCTGTTCGGCTGCAGACGTTCGAAACCCGCGGCTACGGCATCATGGGCGTCGTCGACCGCGACCGCGTCGTGTTCTACCGCGACACGCTCAAGCGCCACACCGCCGGCAGTGAGTTCGACGTCTCGGCGATCGAGGCGCTGCCGCGCGTCGACATCATCATGGTCTACCAAGGAGCCGAGGGTGATTTGATCGAGTCCGCAGTCGCCGCCGGGGCGCGCGGCATCGTGATGGCTACGGCCGGCGCCGGCGCTACCTGCGGCACCCAGCGGCGGGGAATCTCGGCGGCGTTGGAAGCCGGCGTGTTCGTGGTCACCGGCACGCGCACCGGCAGCGGTCGCATCCGTGCGTTCACGGGCGGCGGCAGGGGCGGTAGAGGAGGCAATGCCGGCGACGCGAACTTCCGCCTAGCCGCCGAAGACCTGGCGCCGCTCAAGGCGCGCATTCTGCTGATGCTGGCGCTCGCCACCACCGGCGATCGTGACGAGATCCAGCGGATGTTCCAGGAGTACTGAGCGGCAACCGCCACGAATGGAGGACCGGACTCGCGGTTTCCTGCTGGTCGGTCTGGCGGCGTTGTGCTTGAGCACCATGCCGACGGCCATCAAGCTCGGACTACGCGACGGCGCCGATCCGTTGCAGCTGCTGGCGCCGCGGATGATCCTGGCGGCGATCCTTCTGTGGCTCTGGGTGGGGCTCACGCGCCCACACCGCTTGCGCATCGACCGACGCGGGCTGTGGAATTGCGCCCTCGCCGGGATGATCAACTTCGTCAGCCTGTCCCTGTTTTACCGGGGGGTGCGCCGGCTCGACGCCTCGGTGGCGATTCTGATCTTCTCGATATTTCCCGCCATCCTGCTGCTGATGTTGCACTTGCACGGCGAGTCGGTAACCCGGCGCGACATGGTCCGCCTGGTCCTCGCCGTAACCGGTGTGGCGCTGGTAGCCAATGTCGGCGGCGCGGTGGATTTGCTCGGCGTCGCGCTCATGCTCGGCTGCGCTACGACGTATGCCGCATACGTGGTTGTCGTGCACACCCGGCTGGTGGCCTACCCGGCCTCCACGACCGCGGTATGGATTGTTACGTCCTTCGCCCTCCTCATCCTCGTGGAGCAACTCGTCGCGCCACCCACCGCACCGCTGGCCCCGTCCGGTTGGAGTGTCGTGATCTGGTCGGCGGTTATCGGTACAGCCGCGTCCCGCGTTGCCAACATCGAAGGTATCCGCCTGCTCGGCGGCGGCCAAACGGCTTTGCTCATGCCCGTCGAGACGGTTTTGTCGGTCACCTGGGCCACCCTGTTTCTCGGTGAGCGCATCAGACTGATCCAGGCCGCCGGCGCGGCACTGGTCCTGGCCAGTGTGCTGCTGGCGACTGCGTTTCGGCGTTGGAAGCCCTGGGAGTTGTGAGTCCAGTAGTCCGTGCGTCGGGTCGGCGAGTCGACCGGCAGCGTCGCGTAGCGGCGAGGCGCGGAACCTGCGCGGCAGCGAGGGCGTGCACAACACATCGGATTCCTGGCATGCTGTGTGTGAACCGTAAAGGAGATCACTTTGCCTCGAATGATCGTCGTCTCGTTGCTTTCCGCGCTGATCGTCGCAGCGGCGACGACGGCAACTCCTGAACCCGCAGCGCCCGCCGCGGAGCCGACGGACGCGGCCGCAGTGACACAGCAGGAGCGCCCGGGCCGCGGCGATGATCTGGCGCGCGTCAAATCGTGGCGCACGTTCCTGGATCGCGCCAACCGCGCCTTCTTCGCCGCCCGGCTTCCTGTTTCCGACGTCGAAACCAAGATCAAGCAGGCGGACGCGCGCATCGACGAGCTCGAAGCCCGTGACGCCGGCGAGACGACCGGCCGTAGCGACATTACCGGCGACGTGGCCTTCCTCGAGAGGGCCCATCGGGCCTTCACCGCCGCCCGTATGTCGACCACCGACGTGCAGAGGTGGCTTGATGAGGCGCGGGAAACGAGCGCCCACGGCTAGGCTCCCGCACGACCGCTGCGGGCCGACCTGCTGCAACTGTAATGGGTCCGGTTGGCGGTGACATCCACCCGGAGACAATGATCATGCGCAACCTGCAACTCGACCGTTTCTATATACTCGCCGCCCTGACGACGATCGTCGTTCTCGCCCCACACAGCGCCGCTGCGGCGCAAGAACCAGCCGACTGGGGCGACCCACTGGAGTTTCATACGTTCTCGATCGCCGCTGTCGACCCGGCAACCGGCGAGTCGGGAGTGGCGGTGACGACGCGCGTGCCGTGCGTCGGCAACGGCGTACCATGGGTCCGCGCCGGCGTCGGCGCCGTCGCCACCCAGGCATCGACGCGCACGGAGTACGGCGCCGAGTTGCTCGAGCTGCTGGCGCAAGGACTGTCTCCCGCCGCCGCGCTCAGCCAGGCAGTGGCCGCCGACCCCGGCGCGGCGCGCCGCCAGGTCGGCGTGGTCGCGCTCGACGGCTCCGCAGCGCAGCACACGGGATCGGGCACCAGCGCCTGGTCCGGTCATCGTTCCGGTCTCAACTATGCCGTTCAAGGCAACACGCTCGTCGGCGCCGAGGTGGTCGACGCGGTCGCCGAGAGCTTCGCGGCGACGCAGGGTTCGGCGCGCCACTTGGCCGACCGGCTCATCGAGGCGCTGGCAGCCGGCCAAGCAACCGGCGGAGATGCGCGTCACGGCCGCCTGCAATCGGCTGCGGTCGTCGTTGCCGACCCGCGCGAGGGGCGCTCACGGCGCGCCGACGGTCTCACCGTGCAGATCAACGTGTGCGAGCATCCGACGCCGGTTGCCGAGTTGCGCCGCGTCTACGACACGATCTCGCGCACACTCGGTTATCGAACGCTCCAGCAATCCTCCGGCCAGGACGTCTGGCAGCTCAAGGTGATCCTGCACGCGCTGGGCTACTACCGGTCGGAGCAGCCCGGCCTGGAGCGCGACCAGGACGCGAACCTGTACACCGCCGAAGCAGTTGCTGCCGTTGACGCCTTCCGGCGCGATCAGGGGCTCCGCGCCGGCGACTCCGGGTCACCTCCGGGACTCGTCGACGCCGAAGCCGCCGCCCTGCTGTGGGCCGAGCTCGAGGAGCGCGGCATCGCCGACCGTATCCGCGCGCAGCTACTCGACATCACCGCTGTCCGACGCTGACCCGGACGCCAACACGCTCCCCCCTTGTTGTGCAGCCCCATTAGTAAGAGAATTCGCGCACCAATTCCGATCGTTACCGAGGAGGAACCCATGTCGCTCTCCCGCAGAGCGCTGTTCGCTCGCGAGGCAGGGTCGAGCGCCAACCTACGGCAGCTTATTTCTGCCCGTGGGCGCGAGGCGTTGATCGCCGAGCTCGGCCCCCTGGGCGGTGAGTCCGGACTGATTCCGGCGCCGCAAAACGGCGAAATTCGCCTGACCAGCAACGAGAACCCGCTCGGGCCGTTTCCGGCGTCGATGGCAGCTATCCGCAACGGCTTCGCGGGCGCCGGGCGCTACCCGATAAATGCGCAGCCCAGCCTGAGCGACCTGACCCAGGCCCTCGCCGACAGGATCGGCTGCTCCACCGACAATATCGTGCTGGGCGCCGGCTCCGGCGAGCTGTTGAAGACCGCCGCACAAGCCTTCACCGGCCCGGACCGCCACCTGGTAACGGCGAGCCCCTCGTATTTGCAGACTCCGGGCGTAGCCCGGTACCTGGGCGCCGAGGTGAAGGCCATCGCCATCACCGACGACGGCATGCTCGATCTCGACGCCATGGCCGACGCCGCCCACGGCGCTGGTCTGATCTTCTTCTGCAATCCGAACAACCCGACCGGCACCGTGCACACCGCCTCCGACGTGCGCACTTTCATCGAGACGGTGCAGCGCACCTCGCCCGACACGGTGATTCATCTGGACGAGGCGTATCACGAGTACGTGACCCATCCCGACTACGAGTCGGCGACCGGCATCGCCAGCGACATGGAAAACGTGTTCGTGTCGAGGACGTTTTCGAAGTGCTTCGGCATGGCCGGCATGCGGGTCGGCTACGGCATCGCCAGCGGCCGCACCATCGAGGCCCTGCAAAAACTGGCGCTGACCATGAACGTCGCCGTGCCGACGCTCGCCGGGGCTTACGAAGCCCTGCAGCAGCCCCGTCTCGAAGTGCAGGAACGGGAGCGCAACACGGAGGCGCGCGGGTACACGATCGACTTCTTCGACGGCATCGGCTACGCGGTCATGCCCTCGCAGACCAACTTCATCTTCGTCAACATCGGCCGGCCGGCAGCGGATTTTCGTTCGGCCTGCCGCGAGCACGGCGTCGGCGTGGGGCGCAACTTCCCGCCGATGGAGCAGACCCACGCCCGCATCAGCATCGGCACTCTGGAAGAAATGCAGCGTGCTTGCCAGGTTTTCAAGGAGGTGCTCGCATGACCGTCACCCGCAGAAACGTAATGAAGGGACTCGGCATCGGCACCACCGCCGCCGCCATCATGTCGTACGACGGCCCGCGCTCGATCGCGCGCGCGCTGTCGATGGCGCTACCGGTGCAGGAACGCCCGCTGCTGCTGCACAACAACGAGAACCCGTTGGGGCCGGGCGAGGTCGTCACCCGGGCGATGAACGCCGCCATGGACAGCGGCATCGGCAGCCAGTACGGCCTTCCCGGGCGCCAGACGATCCAGGCTATCGCCGGCGCCCAGGGCATCCCGGCGGATCACCTGATGCTGGGCAACGGTTCGACGCAGATCCTGCGCTCGTTGACGCACGTGTACACGTCGCCGACGCGGCATCTGGTAACCGCAGCGCCGTCGTTCGAGACCATGCCCGAGTACGCCGACATCGCCGGCCATCCGGTGGAGTCGATCGCACTCGACGACAACTTGATGATCGATCTCGACGCCATGGCAGACGCCGCCAAGGGCGCCGGCATCGTCTTTTTCTGCAATCCGAACAATCCGACCGCCACGCTGCATCGGGCCGATGCCGTCGGCGCCTTCATCGACCGGGTGCTCACCGAGACCGACGCCATGATCCTGGTCGACGAGGCGTACTTCGACTACGTCACCGACCCCGGCCACGCCACGCAGATCCCGCGGGCGCTCGCCAGCGACCGGGTAATCGTGTCGCGCACCTTCTCGAAGGCGCACGGCATGGCGGGCATGCGCATGGGCTGGCTTGTCGCGCAACCCGACGTCATCGGCAAGATTCGCCGCTGGCACTACGGCGGCACCCTCAACGCCCCGGCGCTGCTCGGCGCCAAGGCGTCGATCGAGGATCCCGGCCGCATCGAGCGCGAAGCCGCACGCAACACCGCGGTGCGCGAGTTCACCACCAACTGGTTCACCTCGCGAGGGTTCGTGACCACCGACGCGCAGACCAACTTCCTCTTCGTGAAGACGGGGATGCCGGCGAGCGAGTTCCGTAACGCCGCCGCCGAGCAAAACGTCCTGGTCGGCCGCGACTTCCCACCCTATCAGGAAGAATGGATGCGCATCTCGCTCGGTACCATGAGCGAGATGGAGCGCGCCGTGAACGTGTTCGGCCGCATCCTCGCCGGCTCTGCAAGCCAACGCCAGCGGCGCGAGGAGGCTGCTGCGTAGGTAGCGCGACGACCGACACCGGCACGCTTCGCGTGTATAACTACGTGCGTTGACTTTCGGTGGGCGAGCAAGTTCCCTTGGCGGGTAACGAACGTCGCTCCCCGGCACCCAGAGAAGTTCGCCCACCTCCGGTGGCTGCGGACAAGGAGTCAGCGGATGCTTTATCCCCGAAAGCAGCACCTCTCGTTCCTAATCGCGGTCTCCACACTGGTGTCGCTGGCGCTCCTCTCGCCGGTCGTGACCGCTGCCGACGGCCCGCCAGCCCTTCAGGGCCAGGGCGAGCCGGAGATATTCCGCGGCCTCCTGGTGGGCATGGGCAACGTAGCCCTTGATGTGAACACGAGCGGCAACACCAGCCTCAACATGAACGTCACCCGGTGGACGACCCCGGAGCAGCGCGAGCAACTACTGAACGCCCTCATTAACGGGACCGCGAATGAGCTGTTCGAGACGCTGCGCACTCAGGAAGAGGCCGGCTGGCTGCAGATCCGCAACGAGTCCAGCAGACTCATCCTGCGGTACGCCTGGCAGGTGCCGCTCGGAGACGGCCGCCTCATCACCTTGGTGGCCGACAGATTGCTGGACCGAATCGTTACCGGCAACGCCCCACGCCTGTGGAGCCAGCAATACACCGTGATGCAGCTCGTCATCGACGCCGAGGGGT
>CBDUXW010000110.1:0-8289 GCA_965371275.1 uncultured bacterium
GGGCACGGGCTGGGTGCCCCGGGGGCAGATGGCCGCGCCTACTTGATTTCGACTTCGATGTGCTTCGGCTTGGCCATTTCCGCCTTCGCAAGGACGATCTCGAGCACTCCGTTCACGAAATGCGCTTCGATCTTGTCCTCCTCCACTGCCGAAGGCAGAAGGAAGGTGCGGTAGAAAGCGCCGTACTGACACTCGACGCGCCGATAGTGGCCGTTCTCGCGGGTTTCCTCCCGCTCGAGCGTCTTCTCACCCTTCAGCATCAGATGTCCGTTTGCGACCGTGATTTCAACGTCTTCGGCCGTCATGCCGGGCAGCTCAGCCTTGAGCAAGATGCGGTCTTCTTCTTCGAAGACATCCACTGATGGGCGCCACGTCGCGGTCAAGGCGTTCTCCGCCTCTTCATCGAAGAAACCCGGAAGCGTTTCTCCGAACAGGTGAGCCATTCGGTCACGCATGCTCGGAATACCACGCCACGGGTCTCTGTGCGTCAGAGTCCGCATGGCACACCTCCCGATGTTCTTGGTTGCCGCCTAACGGTGTTAGCCGACAGCCTCGATCACTAAATCAGATAATATCATCGGATTATAGAATTGTCAAGATTGAGGAGTATCGGGTAGGGCGACGAAAGCGAGAGCCTGGAGACTTTCCGCGAGCCGACTGGGTCGCAGGTGCTGACTCGCGATACAATCCGCGACACACTACGAGCCGGCCGTTCGCGTGCCCGCCGGCGCGTCGTGAGACGTTCCGAACCGACGCCCAAACACAATCGAGACACAGGCGAAGATCATATGAAGAAGTCGCGAATCGGTGTTCTGGCGCTCAGCGTTGCGGTGTTGGTCTCCGGGGCGCTCGTCGCTGTCGCGCAGCATGCGGAGGCCGGGCTGCCCGGGCAGCACAACGACGATCGCGGCGCTCGGCAGCACACCGCCGGCGAGCTGCAGTTCAAGGGCGAGCCCGTCGATCTGGGCCCCGCCGCGCCGCGCGTCGGCGAGCTGATCGCCGACCTGAGCTACACGGACATTCAAGGAGCGGTCGGAACGCTCTCCGGGGCGATGGGCGACAACGGCCTCGTCGTCGTGATGCGCGACGTGTTCTGCCCGGTATCGCGAAAGTACGGCCCGCGCCTCGGCCGCATCGAGGACGAGTACGCCGGCAAGGGCTTCGGGTTTCTGTATCTCGACGTCAATCCCGCCGACAATCTCGAGGTCATCGGTGAGGAAATCGCGGCCAACGGTTTCGACGCCCCGTACGTGTTCGACTCCGCCTCGCCGATCGCCGCCGCCCTGGCGGCGCAGACCTCTACCGAGATCTTCGTTCTCGATGCGGCGCGCACCCTGCAATATCGGGGCGCCGTGGATGACCAGTACGGCATCGGCTTCACCAAGCGGGAGCCGACGAAGAATTTCCTGCGCGAAGCGCTCGACGCCGTGGCCTCGGGAGAGACGATCGAGGTGAAGGGCACGATGGCGCCGGGATGCTATCTGAGCCGCGACGAGAGCGTCGCGGCGGCGCCCGAGCTCACCTATCACGGCCGCGTCAGCCGTATCATCCAGGACAAGTGCCAGGAGTGCCACCGGCCGGGCGGCGTCGGCCCGTTTCCGATGATGACGTACGAGCAGGTGCACGGCCGCCGCGACATGATCAACTGGGTGCTGTCGGACGGCATCATGCCGCCTTGGTACGCCGACGAGGGCAGCGTGGCGTTCGGCAACGACTTCAGCCTCACCGATCGGCAGAAGGCCGACATTCTCGCGTGGATCGCCGCCGACGCGCCGGCCGGCGACCCGGCCGACGCACCGTTGCCGCGAACCTTCATGGATGGCTGGACGATCGGTGAGCCCGACGCCATCTTCCAGATCGAAACTCCGTACACGATTCCGGCCGAGGGTACGGTCGATTACCAGTACACCTACGTGAAAACGAACTTTGCCGAGGACCGCTGGGTGAAGGGGATGGAAATCCTGCCGACGGCGCCGCAGGTAACCCACCACGTCCTGGTGTTCGTCGAAACGCCGGAGCTCCACGAGCGCATCCGCAACGCCAAGACCGACGAAGAGAAGGAAGCGGTGCGGCGCGACATCCCCAATGCCGTCGAAACGTATTTCGCCAGCACCGTGCCCGGGCAGGTCGGCCTTACGTTCCCGGACGGCCTGGCCAAGAAGTTGCCGGCCGGCGCCTGGCTCAAGTTCCAGCTCCATTACACCGCCAACGGCCGTGAGGCCGTCGATCAGTCGCGCCTCGGGTTGATCTTCACCGATGAAGCGATCCGCACCGAGGTGCGCACCAACTCGGCCTTCGAGGCCGAGTTCATAATTCCGGCCGGTGCCAAGAGCTACAACGTCGTCGCCACCCACGAGTTCGAGGAAGACGCCGAGATTCTGTCGTTGCTCCCGCACACGCATCTGCGCGGTACCGAGTTCTATTTCGAGCTCGTCTATCCCGACGGCACCGAGGAACTGTTGTTGCCGATCAGCCGCTACGACTTCAACTGGCAACTCAACTACGAGCTCGCCGAGCCCAAGTTCGTTCCGCATGGAACGTTGCTGCGCGCGACCGCCGTGTACGACAACAGCGCCGACAACCCGGCGAACCCCGATCCCACCGTCGACGTGGAATTCGGCGAGCAGACCTGGGAAGAGATGCTGATCGGCTACGTGAACTGGGTTCCAGCCGGGCGTTAGCTCACCGACCCGCCTCCACTGGCAGCAGCGTTCCCGTCGATTAAATTCGACGGCCACACCCGCGTTATTTCCGACCTAGCGCTGCTCGCTCTCGTCGACGTACAGGTCGCCGTAAAGCTCGACGCCGCAGTCGGGGCAGATGCCGTGGCTGAACTCGGCTTCCGAGCGCTCTGCAACGAAAGTCTCGACCATCGTCCAGTAGCCGTCGTCGTTGCGGATCTTCTTGCAGTTCGCACAGATCGGCAGCAGGCCGCTGAGGGTCTTGATGTTGGCCAGCGCTTCCTGCAGCTCGACGATCAGCCGTTCCTTCTCTTCTTCGGCGCGGCGCTTGGCGTCGGCCATGTCGCGCTGCTGCAACACTTGCTCGATGATCACCGGCAGCAGCTCCAGGTAGCGGCCCTCGGGATCCTTGACGATGTAGTCCGAGGCTCCGGACTTGAGCGCCTCGACCGCTGAGAGCTCGTCACCCGTTCCGGTGACCATGATCGACGACGGGCCGTCGGTGGCAGCGAGCTTTTGGATGACCTCGAGGCCGTCGTGCACGGGCATGTTCTTGTCGACGAGCACGACGTCGTAGCCGTTCTCGGAACACTTCCGCAGACCTTCGCCGCCGTCGCGTGCCAGGTCTACCGCGAATCCCGATGTCTGCAGGCGCTTCTGGACGACCTTGGCGGTGACGGGATCGTCTTCCATATAGAGGACGTGTGGGGTCGGCGCCGGTGCTTCGACCGCCGGCGGGTTGTCCGCCGGAGCCTCAGACACCGCGGCGTCGTCGGCCGAAGGGCTGACCTCGGGCGAGGCCGCCTCGGACTGCTCGTTCATCGTGCACTGTGGTCGGTCCCCAAAACCCCACCGTCAATTCACCAGCGGGAGGCGAAAAACCGCCGCCTCTCGGGCGTTGCGGACGACAAGATACGGGCCGTACAGCGCGAAGTTGTTCCAGGTCTTCCCTTCGATCGCCTGGAAGCGCCCGAGCACATTGTCGCGTCGTTCCGCGCTCGCTTCCACCAGTACCACCTCGCCTTCCTCACTGAGGACGATCAGCAGATCATGCACCCGGAGGATCTGACCGTGGTGGTAGCGGCCATGCTTCCAGATTCGCTCGCCGGTTTCCACCTCGACGCACTCGAGGATGCCTTCGGACAGGCCGTAGGCGTAGCCGTCGAGGAAGGTGACCTGGCTGAACTTGGTACGTAGCACGCGAGAGTCACTCCACAACTCGGTCACGGTAAACCGGCCGCCGGGTTCCGATGTGAGCTCGAGCAACGCCGCGCCGGAGCCGTAGCCCTTCGACAGCCAAACCCTGTTCGGCGGCATCGGCACTGCCTGCGAGACATTCGCGTCGGCATTGGTGATGCCCGGCCACGGGAACTCCCACAACACCGCGCCGCTCTCGGCGTCGTGGCCGGTTACGAAGTTTTCGTTGACGATGAGCACCTGCTCGACACCGCCGAGTGTTGCCGCCGCCGGCGAGCTCATCGAGATCGGATGGTTGCCGCCCTCCCAAATCTTGTCGCCGGTCTTCTTGTCGAAGGCAACGAGCGAGGTGAAGCCGCGTGCCTCGATGCCGCCGGCGGGGGTGACGACCAACGAGCCCAGAACCAGCGGCGAGTTGGAGCGGCCGTAGGGAAGCGTGGCGAAGTCCTGCGCCGGTGTGCCGCTGTACTCGGCGCGCAAGTCTTGCTGCCAGAGCAGGCGGCCGTTGTTGCCGCCAAGCGCCACGAGCAAGCCGCTGTTGGTGAGCGCGTACACGATTCCTTCGTCGATCGTGGGCGTGGCCCGCGGCCCGATCCCGGCGATCATGCTGTCGAAGCGATTGTCCACCGACCAGCTCCACGCCAGCTCGCCGGTTTCGACGTCGTAGCAGGTCACCATTTCTCTTTCGCCGCGTTGTTCCATGGTCACGGCGTAGCCGTTCACCACGGCGAAGCTCGACCAGCCGGCGCCGATGGGTTGGCGCCACAGCAGCTCGGGGGGATTCGCCACCCAATCGCGGTCGAGCGTTACCGCCGACACCGACACGTCGCGGCCGGGCCCGAGGAACTGCGGGAAGTCCCAGGGGGTGGTGGAGATCAAGTCAGCGGTCGCGGCGGTCGTTGTGCCACCCGCGCCAACCTCCAACGCGCGGTCGGCGACCTGGGAAAACCGCAACGAGAATTCGGGAACCATCGCGCCGCTGAAGTTGTCGACTCGGAACACCGTGAAGAACACGATCAGGATGCCGACGATCGCGGCGAGCGACCCGAAACGGGCTTTCCGCGGTGCTTCACCGAAGAAGACGAACCATACGCCCGTCGTGATCGCCGCCAGCATCCACAGGACGAACTTCAGGACGTTGTCCATGCCGCTGTCGCCCGTCGGCTCGGCGAAATGGATCCAGGCGCTCAGCGCCAGCGCTGTGATGAGGAATATCCAGATACTGCGCGGCATGAAGTACGGATTCTTGAGCGTCGCGTTCATCAGAGAAGGTTAGGGGAGCGGCACGTGAGTTGACAGTGGAGGCGGTGCCTGCTAATTATTTAGCAGTATGTTAAATTTTTCGCATCCAGAACGAAACGAAAGCGCCCTGACCGGCGTCTTAATATCATGGGTTCGAAGCCGAATCCGCTAGGGGGCATCGATGGTTGAACAGCTACAGCACAACCTGAGCCGTCGCGAGCGCCAGATCATGGACGTGCTCTTCCAGCGCGGCAAGGCTACGGCGGCCGACGTGCGCGAGGATCTGCCCGAGGCGCCCAGCTACTCGGCCGTTCGGGCCTTGCTGCGTATCCTCGAAGACAAGGGACACATTCGTCACGAGCAGGACGGACCACGGTATCTGTACAGCCCCACGGTGACCAAGGACAAGGCCAAGCGCTCGGCGTTGAATCATCTGGTCGATACGTTCTTCAACGGATCGGCCGAGCAGGCCATGGCTGCGCTGCTCGACGATTCCGGCGGGCCGCTCTCCGGCGACGAGCTCGATCGCCTCTCGGACCTGATCGCGCAGGCGCGCGGCAAGGAGAAATAGCGATGGCTTGGCTGCTGGAAACCGGTGGGTTGCTCGATGTACTCGCCAAGGCCGCACTGATCTTGCTCGCCGCGTTCGCCGCCGCGTACTTGCTGCGTCGCGCTTCGGCGGCGATCCGCTACCAGTTGTGGACCGTAGCTCTGGTCAGCGTCCTGGCACTGCCGCTGCTGTCGGCGTTGCTTCCCGCCTGGCAGGTTCCGCTGCTGCCGGTCGACGCGCTCGAGGCGGGTTTGGCGGCAGCGCCCGCCGCGGCGCCACCGACGGCGCCTGTGGCGCCGGTGCGGCAAGGCGACGGCCGCAACGAAATTGCGTCTTCTCCGGCCGCCGCCGAGGCTGTGTCGCCGCCTCGGGAAGCTTCGAACGGGGCCCTACGCGGCACTCCGGTGTCGTGGTCGAGCCTGCCGGCCCCTGTCACCGCATTTCTCGCCTCACTGAGCTGGTCGACCTGGTTGGCAGCGATCTGGCTGGCGGGCACGCTGTTCTTGCTGGCTCGGCTGGCAGTGTCGACGACGGCCGCGTGGTGGATCACGCGGCACGCCGAGCCGCTTCGCGGCAGCCGCTGGGCGGTTACCGCGCGGGCTGTTCAGGATCGCCTCGGGATTACCTCGGAGGTGGCCCTGGTTACGAGCGACAAGACCACCATGCCGATGGCCTGGGGCCTCTTGCGACCGCGTGTCTTGCTGCCGCGTGAGGCGGAAGATTGGCCGAATGAGCGTCGCCGCGTGGTTTTGCTCCACGAGATGGCGCACCTGAAGCGTCGTGACTGCCAGACATTGCTGTTGGCGCGGCTCGTTACGGCGCTGTATTGGGTCAACCCGTTGGCGTGGGTGGCCAACCGCCAGATGCATGCCGAGCGCGAGCGCGCCTGCGACGACCTGGTCTTGAGTGCCGGCACCCGCGGTACCGACTACGCGCAGCACCTTCTTGAAATCGCCGGCGCCATGCGTCGCCCGACGACCGCCGGATACGCCGCGGTGGCGATGGCGCGGCCGAGCCAGCTCGAGGGTCGCTTGTTGCGGATTCTCGACCCGACCCTCAACCGGCGCCGCGCCACACGCATGGCGTCGGTGGCCGGAGTCGTGCTCGTGTCGATGCTCGTGCTGCCGCTGGCTGCCCTGCAGCCTTGGGCCGAGGCGGCCGTTCTATCGCCGGCGTTGGATGCTGAGGAACAGCAACGCGAGCGCGCGCAGGATCGCGATCGCCAGGTGCAGGTCGAAACCGACGTGCAAATCGGCAACGTGCAAGCCCGCATCGTGATCGACGACCTCGCTATCGACCGACAAATCATCATCAGCTTGATCGAAAGCCATGTCCCGCAGGAACGCCTGAACGCCTGGGCTGCGAATGCGGCACAGCACATCGATGTCCGCGAGATGGTGGCTGCGATCATCGAAGCCGCACGGCAGGCGGGTTTCCGCGGCCACCTGCGGAACGCTTTCGACGGCGCTGGGACCGACGAAGAACAGCTACGCCGAATCATCCAAGACGCCATGGAGTCGATTGACGAGAACGAGATCCAGCTCGCCATCGAAACCGGCATCGAGCGGTTCGTGGAGCAGGACTTGTCGTTTTCCCTGGAGACCTCGCAGCGGCAGGCTGACCCCCGCGTTCTCGAGGCGCTGCTCACGGCGCTCGGCGATACCGAATGGCAGATCCGCGAGCAAGCGGCGGAATCGCTCGGCAGCCTCGAAGATCCGGCCGGAGTTCCCGCGCTCAGCAGCGTGCTCGCCGGCGACGAGTCGGCGCGGGTTCGTGAGGCGGCGGCCCGTGCGCTCGGGATGATCGAAGACGCATCGGCGGTGGCCGCGCTCTCGACGGCGTCCGGCGACGAGGCCGACGCCGTTCGCAAGCAAGTGGCGTGGGCCCTCGGCATGATCGAGGCCGACGCCGGAATCACGGCCCTGTCCGCGCTCGTCACCGACGCCAACGTGGGCGTGCGCAAGGAAGCCGTTTGGGCGCTCGGCATGATCGAAGACCAGTCCTCCGTGCCGGCGTTGACCACCGCGCTCGGCGACGAATCTGTCCAGGTTCGCAAGGAGGCTGCCTGGGCGCTGGGGATGATCGAAGACCCGTCCGCCGTGCCGGCGCTGACTACGGCGCTCGGCGACGACCGTTCGGAGGTTCGCAAGGAGGCTGCGTGGGCACTCGGCATGATCGGCGACGAGCAGGCGCTCGATGCGCTCCTCGACGCCATGAGCGACGAGAACCTGCAGGTGCGCAAGCAGGCTTTGTGGGCGGTGTCGCAGATTTCCGGCGACGCAAACGACGAATAGACACTCTGAGAACGGCCGGCTTCGGCCGGCCATTCTCTTGCGCTTTAGGTGCTAATTTTTTAGCGCCGGCAGTGCCCGCAACGGCTGGCGCGTTCGAACAAGCAGGAGAGAGAGTCAATGGACGAGGTGATCCGGGATCTCGCGGCGCGTGTCCGCGGGTTGTTTCGGAGCACCGATCACGTGGCGAAGTACGGCGGGGCCAGCTTCGCGTGCACGCTGCCGGATACGACGGCGGAGGCGGCCCAGAGCGTGGCGGCGAAGGCCTGCAGGGATCTTGCCGAGGCTTCATTCCTCAGCGGGTCGGTTCGCCTGGGCTTCAGCGTCG
>CBDUXW010000111.1:0-8286 GCA_965371275.1 uncultured bacterium
CTCTCCTGTACATGATCTCCGGCGACCAGCAGGGCCTTCGCGTCAGCCAACACGTGCGCGACAACGCACCTCTCACCGTCTGGCTCGCCCTGCTGTTCGCTTTTGCCGACGTGCAATTCATGCAGTGGACGAGCTACGTGATGCGGCCGGCGCTCGTGGTGCTCGCTTTCGTCGCCGACCTGGTGCTGTTTCTGGGCGTGGCGGCCGGGGCGTGGGCGATCTTGGTGGTGTGCAAGGCACTTTTCGGACGCTTTCCGGGTTTCCCGGCGACCGGCGTATTTCTGGCGATGGTGGCCGTCTGGCAAGGGTCGCGGGCGCGGCTCGCCGAGCTGCAGGGCCTCGGCCCCGGCGGCACCGTGGTGGTGCCGTTCGGCCTGCTGGCGGTGCTGGGGCTCGTGGTGTTGGTGGGACGCACTCGACGCTCGCAGCCGCCGTGGTCGCGAGCCTTCGCCATGGTCGCAATTCTCGCCGCCGGCGGTTCCCTCACATGGATGATCTTCATGTGGCGCGCCAACGTCGCCGCGCCCATGCCGGCAATGCTGCTGGTTGTCGGTGCCCTCATCATCAACGTCGGGTGGGCGCTGTTGTCGAATCGCCCGTCGCCGTGGGGGGCAACCGCCGCCTTCGTGGCCGTCAACGGGCTGATTCTCGCACTCACCTTTTCGCTGGCGCCGGGTTTCGCTCCGATCGTCGAGCGTCCGGCGCCAAGTAGTGTCGTCGCTGCCGACCGATCGCCGAACATCGTCCTCGTGGTGCTCGACACCGTCCGCGCCGATCACCTGTCGCTGTACGGATACCGGTACGAGACATCGCCGCGGCTCGACGAGTTCGCCGCCGGGGCAACGATTTTCGAGCCGGGGATCGCCAACGCCACGTGGTCGTTGTCGTCGCACGCCAGCTTGTTTACCGGGTTGTTGCCCCATCAACACGGCGCCCACAGCGTCATCACCGCGATCCGCGGCGGCGCCGGCGGCAGCGAGACGTTTTCGTTGGCGCAACGGCCGCTGGCGGCCGAGCATGAGACGATCGCCGAGTTTCTGGCGGCCCGTGGCTACCATACGGCCGCGATTCTGGCGAATTTCGGCTGGCTCACGGACTTCTTCGGGCTGACACAGGGCTTCGAGTACGTCGATAACCGGCCGATGAACCTGTTTTCCTGGGAGCCGGTCGCGGCGCCGTTCATGCGACGGTTGGGTCGGTGGGGGCTGCCGGCGATCAACAACCGCTACATCTTGCTCAGCAAGTCGGCTTATTTCGCCGATTCGATCGTCGAGCACGTGCGGCAGTGGGACGCCGGCCGTTCGGACGAGCCGTTTTTCCTGGTGCTCAACTTCATGGATGCCCACGGTCCGTATCGAGCCTCCCTGCTCGGCAGTGGACGGGCGAGCAACCTGCCCGAAATTCCGAGCGCGGCGAACCCGTACGAGCAGATGATCGCCCGCTACGACCGCAGCATCGCGTTTCTGGATTCGCAACTCGGTGAGCTGTTCGCTTACCTCGACGAACGCGGTGTCCTCGATGACAGCCTGGTGATCGTGACCGCCGACCACGGCGAGAATTTTTCGCCCGAGCGGCGCGCACAGCACGGCGCCGACCTCGAGCAATCGACGGTAGGAGTGCCGATGATCATCAAGCTCCCGGGGCAGACGGAAGGCGAGAGGGCCCAGTATGCGGGACAGCTCATCGACGTCTTTCCGACCATCCGCGACCTGCTCGGTGAGCCGCAGCCTGACGATATCTTCGGGAGCCCGAGCGGACGGTCCTCGCGGGCGGTGATCGCCGAAAACTATTTCTCCAGCCTTCTCGGCGCGTATTCGACGAACTTCGTGAGTACCGAGGCGGAGCTCGAAGAGGCGTTCCCCAGCCGCTGGGCTTTGTTCGACGGTAGCTGGAAGTTGGTGCGCCTCTTCGATGGATCGATTGAGCTCTATGACCTGGCAGCCGACCCGGCAGCGCTCATCGACGTCACCGTACAGAACCCCGACGTCGCCGCGGCGATGAACGTGAGATTGATCGAGTTGCTGGCCGCCGACGCCTTTGCGCGCTACAAGGCCGTTGCCCCCGGCGCGCTCCCCGACGAGCGCACCCTGGAGACGCTGCGTAGTCTCGGCTACCTACGCTAACGGCAGATAGAGGCGTTCGTACTCCTTGAGGGCGTAGGTGTCGCTCATTCCGGCGATGTGATCGGCGACAACGCGGACGAACGCGGGCTGGTCGTGATAGCGCGAGGCCACTTCTTCTTTGACCCGGTCGCCGGGCACGTCGCGTAAGAAACTGCCGCCGGCGCCACTGCGGTAACGCAACAGCACATAGTCGTCGAGTTGCAGGGGGTCACGGTAGTAGGCCGCAAAAAGGCCGCGGATGAACGTGCGGGCTCGGGCGTCGAGACGACTCACGGCAAACGAGCGATAGACCTGCGCTTCGACGAAGTCCTCCAATTCGTCGGCCAGGATGCGAACGTGATCGGAGAAGTCGACCGTGCCGGCTGCGAAGCGCTCGGCACCGTCGGCACCGTCGGCACCGTCGGCACCGTCGGCTCCGGTGGCTCCGGTGGCGTCGGCTGTGTGCACCACCGCGTCGGAGACCAGCAAGTGGATCATGCCGCGAATCAATGTGTTCTGACGTCCGAAGCGGCCCGGGCGAATGTTGTACGAGTCGCCGATCTTGTGCAGCACGGCGACGCCGATTTCGAGTCGCTCGGCAGCCTCCAGCGCAACCTCGCCGGCACGAATTCCGTCTTCGAGGTCGTGCGTCAACCTGGCGAGGCGGTCGGCCACGGCGACGACCTGACCCTCCAAGGTCGCGGGTTTCCCGGCCTCGAGCCCGTCGGTCTGCCACTCGGGATACTCGATCGAGGCATCGATGGGTCCCGTCTTCCATACTCCTTCGCGCACGGCGTCCGAGAGGTTGAGGCCGGGGTGGTCGTAGCGCTGCTCGAGGCGATCGACGACGCGTAGACTCTGATAGTTCGGAGCGAATCCTCCGGACGCCTTCATGACTTCGGGGCTCACGTTCTCCAGCGACTCGGTGGCGCCGAGCAATGCCGCGAGCGTGTCCCGTCCGGCGGCGCCGAACGGCGGCTGCCCGAGGTCGTGAGCCAGCGCGATGGCTTCGACGAGGTCTTCGTTGAGCCCCAGCGCGCGCGCGATCGTGCGGCTGATTTGCGCCACCTCGAGGGTGTGCGTGAGCCGGGTCCTGTGGTGGTCACCTTCGTACGGTACATAGACCTGGGTCTTGTGCTTCAGACGACGGAACGACAGGGCGTGCAGGATACGGTCGCGGTCGCGCTGAAAGGCCGTCCGATAGGCGAGGGTGCGGCCGGCGTCGACGAGGATGTAGCGGCGTGTCGCGTCGGCGCTGCGTTGCGCGTACGGGGCCAGCAACTCGGCTTCGGCAGCCTCGAGCGCCGCCGTGTCCCTGCCGGTGAAGGACTTGATTTGCCCCCTCCTTACCCCAACCAGGCTCATCACACTTTGACGACGGCCTGCTAATGTCCTGACCAAAGAACTCTGAACTCCGGACACAACGTAGCACCGAGCTCATGAGCCGACCACGATATGTCGCATCCTCGACGGCGACGCTGCGCGGGTCGCGGATCGCGGCGTGGTGGGCGTCGCTCGCCGTCTTCTTGCTGCTCGCGGTCGCCGCCGGCTGCGCCCGTCCCGGCTGGGTAGAGACCTACCCGGACATCGCCGCGCGGGCGCGCCGCGATCCGCAGAGCTTTCTGGACGATGCGTACCGCCAGTGGGAAGGCCTGGCGGGCATGGACGGCACGTATCACGTACGGGCCCGTCGCGGTCTGGGCAGCCGGAGAATCGATGTTCAGGTCTACGCGTTGCGCGAACGGTTCGTCACCATCGAGGCGTTGGCCCCCACGGGCAGCAGCGAGGGGTACGTCACGGCCGGGCGCAGTGAGGTCGGCTTTTGGGTGTCGGAAGAAGGGACCTTGTACCGTGGCGACATCGAGCCCGGCGCCTTCGGTCGCGCGCTCGGCCTCGACCTCGAGCCCGAGAACATCGTGGCCGTTTTGCTGGGGTACGGCGTGCCGTGGACCGACGCCGCTCCGCCGTCCGCCGCTTGGGACGAAGGCCAGCAGCGCATTGCCGTGACGTCCGGGAGTCGGGCAACCGCCTGGCTGCACCCGGCGACCGGACGCTTCGAGCGGGTCGTTATCGCCACCGACTCCGGCAGCATCGAGGTGACGTTCGACGACTGGGCTACCGACCCGGCGCCGGTACCGCTGCGGCTGCGCATCGAGGTACCGGCCGAGGACGCCACGCTCGAGTTGCAGCTGGCGCGCGCCTGGTCGGCCAACCCGAACGGTCTCGACGCGGCGTTCTTCGACGTCGAGGTGCCCCGAGGATCCGTCGAAGCCCCGCTCTCCCTGCTGGAGATCGACGGCGGGCTGCTGCGCCGCGGTTTCGAGCGCCGCCCGTGACATCGACGGGAGGTGCGCGCAGCCTGCGCCTGCGGGCGCACGCCAAGATCAACCTGGCGCTGCGCGTCGGGGCGGCGGGCGACGACGGTTTCCACCCTCTGGCGACGGTATTCCAGACGGTCAGCCTTGCCGATTTGCTGTATGCGCGCCGTGCGCCGGCCGCCGCCGAGTCGGGCGGATTGGTGCGCTTGAGCGTGCACGGCGCGGTGCTTCCCGAGTCCAACACGGTCACCGCGGCGGTGGCGGCGTTGGCCGCGGCGCTGCGCGAGCGCGGCCACGACGACCTGGCCCCGGTCGATCTGCAACTGGTCAAGCGAATTCCCGGCGGCGCCGGTCTCGGCGGCGGCAGCAGCGATGCGGCGGCGGCCATGCGCGCCTGCCTGCGGCTGTGGGATGCAAATGTCGGCGCCGTCGGATCGGGAGGAGCGGGGGAGGAGCTCGCAGACTGGCTGATCGACGTGGCTGCCGGGATCGGCTCCGACGTGCCGTTTTTCCTCTATGGAGGCACGGTGCTCGGTACCGGCCGCGGCACCGATATCGAGCCCCTCCCCGATTTGAACCCGGTGTGGTTGGTCATCGCAGCACCGCGCTGTGAGGTACCGACAGCGGCCGCCTATGAAGCCTTCGACGACCTCGGAGCGCTCATCGGCACGTCGGCTTCTCCGCCACGACCTCCGTACAGCCCCGATCTCGACGTCGCGTGGATGGGCAACGACCTGGCACCGGCAGTGGCCGGTTTGTGGCCCGACGTGGAGCGCGCCCGGCAGGCTCTCGAGGCCCACGGCGCCCGACTCGCGCACATGACGGGCAGCGGGGCGGCTTCGTTCGGCGCCTTCGCCGACCGCCGGGCGGCGAGCCGGGCTGCGGCAAGGCTCCGCGAGGCCGGCTTTTGGGCCCGGGCGTGCCTCACAATCGATTGTCGGAAGCACCTCCGACCTGTTTGATGCTTTCGCCGACTCACGGCTATAATATGCTCTCGTCTTTCACGTACGTCCCGCTGTTGACGCGCTTTTCAAGCCATGGCTTTTCTTGGGGCGTCGCCAAATTGGCAAGGCACGGGACTTTGGCTCCCGCATATGCAGGTTCGAGTCCTGCCGCCCCAGCTTTCTTTCAATCCCGACTCTAGAAAACCCGCAACTTCTCTGACTTCCTAGCCCGACTCATGCCCTCCGTAGACCGCGACCTGAAGCTCTTCTCGGGCAATGCCCACCCCGAATTGGCGCAGCGCATCGCCGACCATCTCGGACACCCTCTCGGCGCCATCGATTTGAAGGAATTTTCGGACGGCGAAGTGATGTGCCAGCTGCACGAGAACGTGCGCGGCAACGACGTGTTCCTGATCCAGTCGACCTGCCGACCGGTGAATCGCAGCATCATGGAACTGGTGATCATGATCGACGCGGCGAAGCGCTCGTCGGCGGCACGTATCACCGCCGTGATGCCGTACTTCGGCTACGCCCGCCAGGACAAGAAAGACGCGCCGCGCGTGCCGATTACCGCCAAGCTCATCGCCGACATGCTGAGCGCCGCCGGTGCCGATCGGATTCTGGCGATGGACCTGCACGCCGGGCAAATCCAGGGTTTTTTCAACATTCCGGTGGATCACCTTTTCGCGGCGCCGGTGGCCCTCGAATGCTTCGAACGGATGCAGCTCGACAACGTCGTCATGGTTGCCCCTGATGCCGGCGCGGTGGAACGGGCGCGGGCGATTGCCAAGCGTCTGCACGCCGGCCTGGCGATCATCGACAAGCGGCGGCCGCGCGCCAACAAGGCAATGGCGATGCACGTCATCGGTGAGGTCGAGGGATGCAACACGATTCTCTACGACGACATGATCGACACGGCCGGGACGCTGACCCAGGGTGCCAAGGCGCTGAAGGACAACGGCGCCAAGGCGGTGTACGCGTTTGCCACCCACCCCGTCCTGTCGGGGCCGGCGCTCGAGCGCATCGAGGAAGGGTTGTTCGAGAAGGTGATTGTTACCGACAGTATTCCGCTCAAGAAGAAAACAGCGAACTGTTCGAAGATCGAGGTGTTGTCGGTCGCCCCGCTGCTCGGCCAAGCGATCCGCAACATCCACGAAGAGACCAGCGTTTCCAGCCTTTTTGTTTGACAACGAGGAAAGAGAACTGAGCCATGCCTGATATCCATATCGAAGCTGAGCCGCGCGAGGCGGGCTCGAGCAACCTGGCCCGGCGCATGCGCCGGGAGCGCAAGTTGCCCGCAGTCGTCTACGGGGGCGACAAGGACTCCAACACCATCTCGCTGAACCCGCGCGAGATCATCTCGATCCTCAAGTCGGAGTCGGGACAGAACACGATTTTCAAGCTCAAGGTCGGCGACGGTGCCGAAGACAACGTGATGATCTTCGACCTGCAGATCGATCCGATCACGCATCAGCTCATTCACGCCGACCTGGTGCGCATCGCCATGGACGTCGAGATCGAGGTGTCCGTACCGTTGGTGATCGTCGGCGAAGCGGCCGGCGTGGTCGTCGACGGCGGCGTGCTCGATCACTCGCTGCGTGAGCTCGTGGTTTCCTGCTTGCCTTCGAATATCCCTGATGCCATCGAGGTCGACGTGAGCGAGCTCGAGATGAACACCTCGGTCAGGGTCGCGGACATCACGATTCCGCCCGATGTGACGTTGATTACCGACCCCGATCGCTCGATCGCTTCGGTGGTGCCGCCCGTTTCGGAGGCCGACCTCGAAGTGGCCGTGGACGAAGAGGAGCTCGAGCTGGCCGAGGGCGAGGAGGCCCCCGAGGGCGAGGAAGGCGAAGAAGGCGAAGAGGGCGAAGAGGGCGAGGAGTCGGAAAAGAAAGACGAATCCGCCGAGTAGCGCATGCGTGCACTCGCCGGCCTCGGCAATCCGGGCGACGAGTACGCCGGGCACCGCCACAACGCGGGGTGGATGCTCCTGGACGTTCTCCAATCGCGCTTTCGAACCGTCGAGACCAGGCAACTGGACCGGGTCGACCTGGTCCGCATCCGTCTGAAAGGAAGAAATGCGGACGGTGGGCCGGCGGAGTTCTGGCTGATGCGCTCGCGAACCTATATGAACGAGAGCGGTCTCGGTGTGGCGCGGGGCTGCAAGGAGCTCAACGTCGAGCCGGCCGACCTTCTCGTGGCCTTTGACGACGTCGACTTGCCGCTCGGCAAGGTCCGCCTGCGGGCTGCCGGCGGCTCGAGCGGTCAAAACGGCATGGGGTCGATAATCGACGCCATGGGAACACAGCAGATTCCCAGGCTGCGTTTGGGGATCCGCGGCGAGGACGTGCCGGCCGATACCGCTGATTACGTGCTGCGCCGCTTCGATAAAGACGAAAAAGACAACGCGGCCGAAATGATCGAAACGGCTGCCGACGCCGTGGAAGCGGTTTTGCGTTCGGGGCTGATTGCGGCCATGAACCGCTACAACTGAGGAGCTCGACCGAATGGATACGCAGACGTTGGTGCAGGCGGCGCCGATTTTGGGGGCCGTCGGGCTGGGCATCGCGCTGGCAATTCTCTTCTACGTCAAGAAGATGCCGGTGGCCAGCGAGGAGATGGAGCAGCTCGCTGCTCAGATTCACCAGGGGGCGATGGTCTTTCTGCGCCGCGAGTACAGCCTGCTGCTTATCTTCGTGGTCATCGTGGCCGGCCTGCTCGCCGCTTTCGTGAACCCGTGGACCGCCGTGGCGTTCGTAACCGGCGCGGCGGCGTCGATGGCGGCTGGTCTCGCCGGCATGACGGCGGCTACCAGCGCCAACGTTCGCACCACCAGCGCCGCCGCCGACAAGGGCATGAACGCTGCCCTGATGGTGGCGTTTCTGGGCGGCTCGGTGATGGGCCTGTCGGTTGCCAGCC
>CBDUXW010000112.1:0-8273 GCA_965371275.1 uncultured bacterium
GCCCGAGCAAGCGCAACGCAGCAGACGTGCGCTTCTCCGCCCCCGCTAGTGCAAGAAATGCCGTGTCCGGGTCATGATCATCGCCAACCCGAGCTTGTCGGCCGCCTCGATCACCTCGTCGTCGCGCACCGATCCACCAGGTTGCACGATCGCCGTAACACCGGCCTTCGCCAGGGCTTCCGGACCATCTGGGAACGGGAAAAAAGCGTCGGAAGCCGCGGCACAACCTTCGACCTCGTGTCCGTGATCGTTCGCCTTCCATACGGCGAGGCGACTGGAATCGACACGGCTCATCTGCCCGGCGCCGACGCCGATCAACTGCCGGCCGCGCGCCAGAATGATGGCGTTGGAGTGGATGTGGGGCACGACCCTCCACGCAAACCGCAACGCCGCCTCCTCTGCCTCGGTTGGCTGGCGCTCCGTAACACACTCCCATTGCTCTTCCGGAATCCCGGCACCGGCATCGCGATCCTGAACCAGGGCGCCGCCGGTAACGGTGCGCAGGTCACGAACTGCTCCGGCGACCGATTCCGGCATCACGAGCAAGCGTAAGTTCTTTTTCTCTTTCAGTACTTCGAGCGCGTCGTCGGTGTAACCGGGGGCCGCCACCACCTCCACGAACGTCGTGACGATCTCGTCCGCCGTCGCCTTGTCGACCGCTTGGTTCAGACCCAACACGCTGCCGAAAGCCGACGTCGGGTCGGTGGCGCGCGCCTGTACATAGGCCTCGACCAGCGTATCGGCGCAGGCGGCGCCGCAGGCGTTGCCGTGCTTGATCACGGCGGCACCCGGGACGTCGAGACTCTGCGAGGTCCGCCAGGCCGCCTCCAGATCGAGAATGTTGTTGTACGACAGCTCTTTGCCGTGCAGCTGCTCGGCGTCGCTGAGCCCATTTCGTCCGGCGGAGTCGGCGTAAAAAGCGGCGCGCTGGTGCGGGTTCTCCCCGTATCGCAGTCCCTGCACGCGGTTGAACGTCGTCGCCAGAGCCGCCGGAAAGGCATCGAGCTGCGGCGTCGCATCGAGCGCCGCTTCCGCACCCAAGGCGTTGAGATAGTTGCAGATCGACGCCTCGTACGTTGCCGTGTGGGCCACCGCGGCGGCGGCCCATTGCAACCTCCGGCCAAGCGACAGATCGGCGGCACGAATGGCCTCGAGAACTTCTGCATAGTTCGATGGATCCACGACAACCACGACGCCGGCGCAGTTCTTGATCGCCGCGCGCAGTAGGCTGACACCTCCGATGTCGATCTGCTCCAGTGCTTCCTGCAGCACGTGGTCGGGCTTCGCCACAGTGGCGGCGAAGGGATACAAGTTCACGCACACCAGATCGATGGCGGTGGCACCGTGCTCCTCGAGCTCCGCCATCTGGCCGCTATCGTCGCGCCGCGCCAGGAGGCCCGCGAAGACCTTCGGATGCAAGGTCTTCACTCGACCGCCAAGCATTTCGGGCGATCCGGTATGCTCGGAAATCTGAGTTACCGGCAACCCCGCTTCTTCAATGATAGCGGCGGTTCCGCCGGTGGAGAGAAGCTCGACACCGAGCTCGTTGAGTCCGGCGGCGAATTCCGCCAAACCGGTCTTGTCGTGCACTGACAGCAATGCGGTTTTAATGGTTTCCATGCGCTTGTTTGTTGCGGTCAGTCTGCCGGATCACATCAAGCGGCGGCTGACCGATCTGATCGCCGAGCTACGGTCCTGCGATGCCGACGTACGTTGGGTTCGAACGGACTCGATGCATCTGACCCTGAAGTTTCTGGGCGATGTCGAGCCGCGTGAGGTGGGCGCGATCGACGAGGGCCTGAGCAAGGTCGCTGGCGTCGCGGCGCCGACGAGCGGCCGGCTCCGCAACCTCGGCAGTTTCCCACATCTTCGACGACCTCGTGTCCTGTGGATCGGGCTGCAATCCGACAACCGACTCACCGAACTACAGCGCGCCGTCGACGAGGCTCTCGACACCCTCGGATTCGCCCCCGAGAGGCGCCGCTACCACGCCCACATCACACTGGGACGCGTGCGCGGCGGCCGCGAACTGGCAGCTTTGCGAGAAGCCATCGAGACCCGCGCCGACATCGACCTGGGCAAGGTCCCGATCGACAGCATCGCCCTGTTCGAAAGCCAACTCGGCCGCGGCGGCGCCCGCTACACAGCGTTGAGCAAGTATGCCCTCGGAGGCGTCTAACCCTCCCCCGACACCCACTTGATCCGCCGCACCCAAGTCTTGCCGAGCGCCTCGTTGACCTTGCCGATCAGCTTGGCACTCATCTTCTCCAGCTCGGGTGCCCACGAGGAATCGACGACCTCGACGGAGAGAACACCGTCGTCGAAGGCGAGCGGCTTGGTTTTTTCGCTCACCGCCTCGCCCACAGCGCGCTCCCACGTGCGCTGCAGCACGATCTGCCGAGCTTCGGGGTTTTCGAGCCATTCGGCAAGCAGGCTATGGAGGGCGGGACCTAGGGGCTTGAAGCTCACAGGACAAGCATCGCGTCGCCGTACGAGTAGAAGCGGAACCCGCCGGCCACCGCGTACTCGTAGGCCTTCAGCAGCCGCTCGCGGCCGGCGAGGGCGGCGACCATCAGGATGGGTGTCGATCGCGGCAGGTGAAAATTGGTCAACATGACGTCGACCACGCGAAATTCGAAACCCGGATAAATGAACACATCGGCGCTCCCCTGCCCCGCGGCGCCGGCGATGCCGCCATGCTCGCGGGCGGCGTGCTCCAGCGCACGCACTACGGTGGTACCCACGCCGATCACTCGCCCGCCGGCGCGGTGAGCCGCCTCGATAGCGCTGACGCACGCCGGCGGTAGGACATAGCTCTCAGCCTCCATCGTGTGATCCGTAACTTCCTCTACGCGCACAGGTTGGAACGTGCCCGGCCCGACGTTCAACGTCAAGGTCGTCGTCTCCACTCCGGCAGCCCGCAACGCGGTGAGCAACGGCGCGGTGAAGTGCAAACCGGCGGTGGGAGCCGCCACCGACCCCTCGGCGGTGGCGTACACCGTTTGATACCGGCGGCGGTCGAGCGCGGCGCGCTCGTCGCCTCGCGCCCGCTGGATGTACGGCGGCAGCGGCATCTCACCACGCGCCTCCAACAGCTCGATCACATCGCAGTCGGCGGCGAAGGCCAGCAACCGCCGCTCGCCGCCGGGGTCGTCGAGCAGCGTCAGGTCCGTCTTCTCCGTAGCGCCTGCCTCGACGCCGGGAACATCCTCGAGAAGACGTAGCACTTCTCCTTTCTTGATCCGGCTGCTGGGACGGACGAGCGCTTCCCAAACCGGCGTGGTCGCCGTCGGTCGCAGCAGCAGGATTTCCACCAGCCCTCCAGTGGCACGGTGCGCCCACAGGCGGGCCGGGATAACCCGGGCATCGTTCATGACCAGGAGATCCTGCGGATTCAAGAAATCGACGAGGTCGCTGAACACGGCGTCGTGGAGTGCAGGTTCGCCGTCGCGGGAGACAACCAGCAGGCGGCTGCCGTCGCGTTGCGCTGCCGGCGCCTGGGCGATCAGCTCGGGCGGCAGCAAGTAGTCGAATTGATCGATGTTCATTGTTCGTCGTGGCGCCATGCGGGGCCCGCGGCGACGCATCCGCGGCGCCTACGGGCGACTACCAGAGCGCTCCCTGGTCAGCCTGGGGTGGCGCCGCGTCGCCGCGCTTGATGCCGAAGTGGTCGTAGGCCATGTCGGTAGCGACGCGGCCGCGCGAGGTGCGGGCCAGGAATCCAAGCTGGATGAGATACGGCTCGTAGATGTCCTCGATGGCGTTCTTGTCCTCGCCGATCGATGCAGCGATGGTGTTCACCCCGACGGGACCACCGTTGAAGTTCTGCATCACCAGGAGCATCAGCTTGCGGTCGATCTCGTCGAACCCCATCTTGTCGACCTCCAGCCGCTGCAGCGCCGAACGCGCCACCTCGGCGGTGATTTCCCCGTCGCCATCGACCTCCGCGAAGTCCCGCACCCGGCGCAGCAGACGATTGGCAATGCGCGGCGTACCACGCGAGCGTGCGGCGATTTCCCGCGCGCCCGCCGCGTCGGCGGGGATGCCGAGGATCTTGGCCGAGTTGCCGACGATCTTGGCGAGGTCCTCGGTGCCGTAGAAGTCGAGGCGGAACACGATGCCGAAGCGGCTGCGCAGCGGCGAGGTCAGCAGCGCCGCCCGCGTTGTGGCGCCGACCAGCGTGAAGCGCGTGATCGGCAGCTTGACCGAGCGGGCGCTGGGACCCTCGCCGATGACGATGTCGATCTGGAACTCCTCCATCGCCGGGTAGAGCACCTCTTCAATCGACGGCGACAGGCGGTGAATTTCGTCGATGAACAAGACGCCGTGGTCGTCGAGGTTGGTGAGAATGGCGGCGAGGTCGCCGACCTTCTCGATGACCGGCCCCGACGTGCCGCGCAGCGCGCCTTCCATCTCGTGGGCGACGATGTGCGCCAGCGTCGTCTTGCCGAGACCCGGCGGTCCGAACAACAGCACGTGGTCGAGCGGCTCGCCGCGCCGGCGCGCCGCCTCGATGAAGACCCGCAGGTTCTCGACCACCTTGGTTTGCCCGACATAGTCGTCGAGGGTCCGCGGCCGCAAAGTTACCTCGAAGCGCGACTCCTCGGATACGGCGCTGGGGCTGACCAGTCGTTCGGGCATCGTCCTGTTTACCCGGCCAGCATTCGCAGCGTCTGCTTGAGCAATTCCTCGAACTCCTCGGCCGGGTCTTTAACTTTGTCGAGGGCGCGCTCGGCGTCGCGAGGACGATACCCGAGGTTCTCGAGCGCCGAAAGGACGTCCTGGCGCACGCCACGCGGTCCGCCGCTCGCCGCCGCCGGCGCAAACTCGGCCACCTTGTCCTTCAGCTCCAACGCCATGCGCTCGGCCGTCTTCTTACCGACCCCGGGGATGGTCGACAGGCGGGCGGTGTTGGCGTCGGCGATGGCGCCAATCAGTAAATCGGTTTCCATACCGGAAAGAATCGTGATGGCCAGCTTGGGGCCGATGCCGGCCACCGAAATGAGTTGCTCGAACAACCGCTGCTCGCTGGTGTGCAAGAAGCCGTAGAGCTGCAGCGCGTCGTCGCGCACGTGGGTGTAGATCCGCAGGGTAACTTCATCGCCGAGCTCGCCCACTGCGTACAACGAGGTCAGCGGCAGATGTACCTGGTAGCCGACGCCGCCGGCGTCGATGATCACGTATTCCGGCGTCTTCTCGTGCAGCACGCCGCGCAGCGCACCGATCATCGGGCCTTCTCCAACTGCGCCGCGAAACGGCGCGAGTGCATGTGGCAAATCGCCAAGGCGAGCGCGTCGGCGGCATCCTGGGGCGGAACTTCCGGCAATTGCAGCAACGTCGTGACCATCTGCGCGACCTGGTTCTTGTCGGCCTGCCCGTACCCCACCACCGCTTTCTTGACCGTCCGGGCACTGTACTCGAACACCGGGCACATCGATCCGGCGGCAACGATCACGACGCCGCGCACATGGCCGAGCACCAAGGCGGAGCGCACGTTGACCGCGGCGAAGACCTCTTCAACGACGACCTCGTCGGGCTGGTGGGTATCGACGAGCTCACGCAGCCCGATGTCGAGAATGCGCAGGCGATCGGCCAACGGTTGCTTGGTCGGCAACTTCAAGACACCGTGATCGACGACGTCGACGCTGCCGCCGACGGCGTCCAGAACCGCATAGCCGGTGATCCTGGAACCCGGGTCGATCCCGAGGATGCGCACCGACTCGGCCATTAGCGTGGACGGCGCTCCTCAGGGTTCTTCAGCACCCTGCTAAGCCTCGATGTCGGCGTTGGTGAACACGCCCTGCACGTCGTCGTGGTCCTCGAGCTTCTCCATCAATCCCAGGCAACGCTCGGCGTCGCGCCCCTCGAGCTTGACGTAGGAGCTGGGCAGCATCGCCAGCTCTTCGCTGGCCCGCGCAATGCCGTGCATCTCGAACGCCTCATGGACCGCGGAATAGTCCGCCGGCGCGGTGGTGACCTCGTATGTGCCGTTGTCGGTGCCGACGTCGTCGGCTCCGGCATCGAGGGCTACCGACAGCAGGTCGTCCTCGCCGATGGTGCTCGATTCGATCAGGAAGTAGCCGACTTGCTTGAACATCCAGGCAACGCAGTTGACCTCACCGAGGTGGCCGCCCGCTTTTTCGAAGATCTTGCGGATCTCGGAAACGGTGCGATTGCGGTTGTCGGTCGCAGTTTGCACGAGAACCGCCACCCCACCGGGACCGTAGCCCTCGTACAGGACTTCCTCGTACGTGACGCCGGGAAGTTCGCCGGTGCCCTTCTGAATAGCCCGCTTGATGTTGTCGGCGGGCATGTTTTGGGTCTTGGCGGTGCTCACCGCAGTACGCAGTCGGGGGTTCGCATCCGGATCGCCACCGCCCTGCTTGGAGGCCACGGTGATTTCCTTGGCCAGCCGGGAAAAGATCTTGCCGCGCGCCACATCGGCGGCGCCCTTCTTGCGCTTGATGGTGCTCCACTTCGAATGGCCGGACATGCTTCTGCCTCCTGAGGGCGAAATGCTATCACGCCTTGACACTTTCGCCCGTAAATACGAAAATAACACGAAAATATATCGCGGCGCGCGGAGAAGACCTACGATGAGCGCCACCGCTGCACCCTCGCACGCCGGCCCACCACCCGGAACGGCCGCCTACAGCGGCGGCGGAATCACGTTTTCGCCTCTTGCCTGCCGCACGATTCTCAATCGTTGCGACAGCCCGCAGATGCCGTTCGAGTGGACGATCAATCCGTATCGAGGCTGCGAATTCGCCTGCAATTACTTGTGATGTATATGATAGACATATACAATTTTGAAGAACGTCGCGCCTCCACGCAGGGCAAGGGAAGTTCGTTGGCAGGAAAGCACGGGAAATCGTGCCCCTCGGACGACCTTCGTAACTGCCGCTCGTTCGAATGGGATGACGCAAACGCTCAGAAGATCCTCGAAACACATGGCGTGCAACCAACTGAGTGTGAACAAGTGTTCGCCTGCAACGACCTTTTCGTGGCCGCCGACATCCGCCACTCACAATCGGAGAACAGATATCACGCACTGGGCGAGGCATCGGGTGGACGCCGACTGCTGGTCGTTTTCACTATTCGAGGAGATCGCGTGAGGGTTATCTCGGCTCGAGACATGAGCCGAGGTGAGAGGAAGAGGTTCGAACGTGACTGAGAACAAGCTGCAGCCGATTCCCGAGTTCGAGAACGAAGATGAGGAACGCGAGTTCTGGGCCACGCACGACTCGACGGACTTCGTGGATTGGAGCAAAGCGAAGAGATACAGGCTGGCGCAACTGAAACCCTCCACGAAAACGATCTCTCTCCGCCTTCCCGAGTCGATGCTGGAGGAGCTCAAGGTGCTCGCCAACCAGCGCGACGTCCCCTATCAATCGCTGCTGAAGATCTTCCTGGCGGAGAGGATTGCGAAAGAGCGTCGGTCGGCTTAGTCGCCGCGTCGGGCGAGGAGCATCAGGCTGACGCCGAAGGGCAATCGGAAGCGGGTTGATAGCGGGATCTCGAGGCGATAAACGGCGCCCAGCAGCCGATTTTGCCATTGCGGCACCGGCGTGAGGTCGGAGCGTGCCGGAACGTCGGCGGGGGCGGCAGCATCGCCGACGTCGGCATCGTCTTCCAGTCGCGGCGAACCGTGGACCAACCGCTTGCCCAGGCGCACAACCATCGCCGCGGGAAAGAGGAACGTGTGGAAATACGATGCATGCACCATCTCGAAACCCGTTGACTCGACCTCGCGGACCAGCTCGCCGAGCCGAAACCGCCGGGCGGCGTGCGTGGCGACGTCGTGGGAACTCCGCAGCATGGAGAACGCCGAGTCCGTAATCGCCAAATGGCCGCCGGGAGCGCACACGCGGCGTAGCTCTTCGAGGGCGCGCCCAACCTCGGGCACGCCGCGGTGGTAGAGCACGTCGAAACAGCCGATCAGGGCGAACGACGCATCCTCGAAGGGCAGCGTCAGGAGGTCGGCCCCCACCGCAGGGGTCACTGAATCGGGAGCCTCGTGCGCGCGCAGCATCTGCAGCGCCGGCAGGTAGGCATCGGCGGCAAAAAAACGCCCGTGGCGGCGCATCACCGGGCTCATGGCGCCGGTGCCGACGCCCACTTCGAGCACACGACTAGCCGGCGTCAAGCTCGTTCGGGCAGCGACCGAACCTGCAAGCGTCGCGGCGCCGGCCGATGCTGCAGCAACCGCGCCCCCCGACGGCGCCTCGTCGAGGTGCCGCTCCAGCAGCGCCTGCACCGTCCGCCGCTTCGCC
>CBDUXW010000113.1:0-8256 GCA_965371275.1 uncultured bacterium
CCATCCAAACCAGCGTCACGACCGCGCCCGAGGAAGGCTTCCGCCTGACACTCACCTGCACGCGTACCGAAACTTCGGGCAGCGGCGACAACCGCAGCACCACGGAAAAGGTGCTTTGGCAGGACACGGTGGTGGTGCCTCGCGCCCACCTCGGCGCCGGACGCTATGGTGCATCGGTGCCGGTGAAATTCGGCATCCCCTACGACGCCGGGCCCGAAAGCGGCGCCGACGACTCCGAGCCCATCAAGTGGAAGCTCGAAGCCCAGGCCGCGGTTCGGGGCGTCGATTATCACGGGCACTTCGAGGTGCCGGTCTTTCGTACCGACGACAGCGACCCGGAGCTGGAGCTCGAGGTCAGCGGCATGGATTCGTTGCGCTCCGAACCCATGGATTTGCAGCGCGCCGGCATCATCAGCGAGCCGCTGCCCAGTGGCGGTACGCGCTACGTCTTCAGCCGGGCGCGCGCCAAGGGCACCGCCTTCTCCCTGGGCTGCTTCACGACCATCTGGAGCGGGGTGGTCTGGGCGATGATCGCCTACGACCTGCCGATCTTGTTCCCGATCTTGTTCGGCCTGTTCGACCTCTTCCTCATCCTGGCGCTGCTCGACATGCTGTTCACCGAACGCCGGGTCGAGGTCGGAGGGGGGGCGCTCACGCTCACCAAGCGGATGTTCGCCGGCGGCAAGCGCACGACCTTCGGGGCGGAAGAGATCGCCAGCATCAAACCGAGCCGCGGCATGCAATCGGGCACCAAGCTGTACTACCGGATCGAGCTGAAGACCCGAGGAGGCAAGAGCCACATCCTCGCCTCGATGCTCGACAACCAGCGGCTGGCCAAGCGCATCAGCGGCGACTTCGAGGCGGCGCTGGAGAACTGAGCGGGCAGGGCCGGCGCCGGTTCCGCGCCCATCATTCGAGGGCGTTATCCGGCTCGGCAACCGCCAGGCGTAGTATGATCGGCCGTCTCAGAGGGGCGCGTGCGGTCACGGTTGTCGAGAGAGGATGGACACCCGTAGCCCTATGAGCACGCAGCCCGCCCGCGGTGTCGGGGCGCATCGCCCGGAGGTCATACCCGCCACCGGTCACGCGCCCGTCGAAAGCTTCGCTCCCCACCTGAAACGCCTGAACCCGGCGCAGCGCCGCGCCGTGTTGTTCGGTCTCGCCGATTCCGATCGTGCCGACACGAATGTCACCGGCGACTCTACGGACTCTCCGCCGCTGCTGATCATCGCCGGCGCCGGCACCGGCAAGACGATGACTTTGGCCCACCGCGTGGCCGAGTTGGTCTTACGTGGCGTCGAACCCGGCCGCATCCTGCTGCTGACGTTCACCCGCCGCGCCGCTCGCGAGCTGACACGGCGTGCCCAACGCATCGTCGCCCAGGCGGTGCGCGCCGAGAGCACGGCCGGGGCCGGCCGACCCGGCCGTCGCGCCACAGTTGGCTCCTTACACTCCGCCGGCACCTTCCACGCCATCGCCAACCGGTTGTTGCGTCTGTACGCGCCGGCGCTGGGGCTCGATCCGTCGTTCACGATTCTCGACCGCTCCGACGCCGAGGACCTGCTCGACGTGGTGCGTCATCAGTCGGGCCTGTCGCGGCAACAGAAACGCTTCCCGCGCAAGGCCACTTGCCTGGCGATTTACTCGCGTTGCGTCAACAGCGGCGACGAGCTGTCGAAGTGCCTCGACGACGCGTTCCCATGGTGCAGTGATTGGGAGGAAGAGCTGCGCGAGTTGTTTCGCGGTTACGTCGACGCCAAGCAGGAGCACTCCGTGCTCGACTACGACGACCTGCTGCTTTACTGGTTCCACCTGGTGCAGGAGCCCGACCTGGCGCGCCGGGTCGCGGCGCAGTACGACCACGTTTTGGTTGACGAGTATCAAGACACCAACGCGCTGCAGGCATCGATTCTGCTGGCGCTTTGCCCTGAAGGACGCGGATTGACCGTTGTCGGCGATGACGCCCAGTCGATCTACGCCTTCCGCGCCGCAACGGTGCGCAACATTCTCGACTTCCCGGGTCATTTCGCGCCACCGGCACAGGTCATCACACTCGAGCAGAACTACCGCTCGACCCAGTCGATCCTCAATGCCGCCAACGCGGTGATCGGCTACGCGCGGGAACGCTACACCAAGGACTTGTTCAGCGAGCGAACGTCGTCACAGAAGCCGCGGGTAGTTTCCGTTGAAGATGCGTCCGACCAGGCCGAGTACGTCGTCGAACAGGTACTTGCGGCGCGGGAAGCCGGTATGGCCCTCCAACAGCAGGCCGTGTTGTTCCGCACCGCGCACCATAGCGATGTCCTGCAGATCGAACTGTCGCGCCGCAACATTCCGTTCGTGATGTACGGCGGTCTGCGTTTTCTCGAGGCAGCGCACGTCAAGGATCTGTTGTGCATTCTGCGTTGGGCGGAAAATCCGCGCGACGGCATAGCCGCCTTCCGAACGCTGCAGCTGTTCCCGGGAATCGGGCCGGCGGCGGCGCAGAAGATCCTCGACCAGTCATACGCTACTTCGGGCTCGACGGCGGCACGCGCCACGCTCACACCGGCGGCGGCGACGCAGGACGTATCCACGGCAACGTCTGTACCCTCGCTCGCCATGATCCAGCCGCCGGCACCGGCGCGCGACCATTGGCCGGCATTCGCCAAACTGATGGACAGCCTGTTCCATCAGGATTGCGATTGGCCCGGCCAGGTGGGCGAGGCTCGTCGCTGGTACGAGCCCCACCTCGAACGGCTGTACGACGCCCCGGGAGTTCGCCTGGGCGACCTCGAGCAGATGGAGCTGATCGCCGCGCAGTATCCGAACCGCGAGCGCTTCCTCACCGAGCTGACGCTCGATCCACCATCGGCGAGCGGCGACCTGGCCGCCGATCCCCACCTCGACGAAGACTTCCTCATCTTGTCGACCATTCACTCCGCCAAGGGCCAGGAATGGGAGCACGTCTACGTGCTCAACATCGTCGACGGCTGCATCCCTTCCGACATGGCAACCGGCTCAGTCGAGGAAATCGAAGAGGAGCGACGCTTGCTGTACGTCGCCATGACGCGCGCCAAAGACGAGCTACACCTCATTCATCCGCTGCGCTTCTACGCCATTCGCCAGCATCGCCACGGCAACCGTCACGTATACGCGCCGCTGTCACGCTTCCTGCCCGGCGCGATCGCCGACTGTTTCGAGAGCGTCACGCACGGTCGGGCACGCGGCGGGAACACGGGCGCCTTACCCGGCGGCGGCGTGCGGGTGGATGTAGCCGAACGGCTGCGCAACATGTGGTAGCGCGTCGGGCTAGCGATTAACCGGCAGATCGAGCGCCGAGCGATCGATAATCCTGCCGTTCTTGATGACGATGTCGATCATCTGCGCGTTGCTGATGTCGGCCAGGGGATCGGCCGACAGCAACACCATGTCGGCGAGCTTGCCGATCTCTATGGAGCCGAGATCGCGGTCTTTGCCCATGAAGATCGCGGCGTTGAGCGTGCCGATGCGAACCGCTTCGAGCGCCGGGATGCCGCCCTCCACCATGAGCTCGAGCTCGCGCTGCGACTGCGGCCCGGCTGACTGATCGGAGCCCAGTACGATGACGCCGCCGGCGGCACTGATCTTGCGCAGGTTCTCCTGCGCCACGGGGGTCATGACCTTCATCCACGTCGTCCACGTGCGGGCGGCGTACTCGTCGCGCGTCGTGGTCTTGAGGCGCTCGATAAGCTCGGGCTCGTAGACCGCCTGGTAGATCGGCCGGTCGAGGTACTCGGGATGCTCGACGAGTCGGCTGTAGCCCTCGCCGATGGTGAGCGTCGAGACCATCGGCACCTTCTTGGAAGCCATGAGCTGCACGAACTCGTCGCTCACCGGACCCTGGATGATGGGGTGTGCCAGCGTATCGATGCCGGCCTCGATGGCCTGGATGGCGCGATATTCGTGCGAGATATGCACGGTCGTGCGGATGCCGTGCTCGTTGAAGTAGCGACCCGCCTTGGCCATGACGTCGACGGGTAGCAGCGGAATGAGCGGGCGCGTGCCCCAGCCGTGCTCATCGAAGGTGAACTTCACCATGTCGGGTTGCAGCGCGATGTGGGCATCAAGCGCTTCGCGGGCCTCGGGCCAGCTGTCGATCAGGGTCGAGCCTCTGCCGCCGCCGTGACCACCGGGAGCCGTCACGACGGGTCCGGTGGCGAAGATCCTGGGGCTGAGGATCTCGTTCTCACGCTCGCGAGCGCGCAGCGTCATGATGAAGTCGGTGTTGTTGCCGGCGTCGAAGATCGAGGTGATACCGCTGTATATGAGGCCGTGTAGAGCGCGGACCCCGGCGTCATAGTCGGGTCCGCTGCGGCCGCGGCCGCCCCTGAGGTGCACGTGCACGTCCCACAGGCCGGGCATGAGGTACTTGCCGGTGCCGTCGATCGTGCGCGTGCCCGGATACTCCATGGTGACCGCGAACGGACCCGGTCCGATGGCGACGATTCGATCGCCCCGCACCATGACGCTGGTGTGCACCGCCGGCCGCCCGGTACCGTCGATCAGCGTGACGTTCTCGATGATGATCCCCGTATACTCCAGCTCGGCCTGCCCGGCGCCCACGGGAGTGGTGCTCGGGAGCGCCGTAGACGCCGCGAGCTCCAGCGGCGCCGCCGGCACGGCGCACAGGGCGACAAGCACGAAAACACTCAAGATTGTGGATCTCGACAGGCCTCTCGACATCATGGCGCTCATGGGGTTGTCCTCGGCAGGCGCTGCGGCATGTCCGCAACGACATAAGCGATCACCGCCATCGCCGCGACGCAGCGAGCCATCTCGCCGGGATCGAGCTTGTCGATCGTGTCGGAGTCGGTGTGGTGATACCAGAAGTAACGCGTGCCATCGACCTGTAGTCCCATTCCCGGGACGCCGGCGCGCATGATCGGGCCGATGTCGGCGCCACCGCCGCCACGCCCGATCGTTCCGGCCTCGATGCGATCGAGAAGCGTGCCGATCTCGGAAATCATCGCGAAGGCCTCGTCGGAGCCGCTGAAACCGAAGCCCGAAGGCTTGAAGACGCCGCCGTCCGACTCCATCGCCAAGATGTGATCGTCGAGCTCGTCGATGTGCGCGTCGCGGTAGCCGTTGCCGCCTCGCAAACCGTTCTCCTCGTTGGTCCACAGCACGACACGAACGGTGCGCTTGGGACGAAGACCCAACACCTTCATGAGGCGGACCGCTTCCCAGGCCGCGACACTACCGCCGCCGTCGTCCATGGCCCCCTGGCCGACATCCCACGAGTCGATGTGGCCGCCCAGCACGATGACCTCATCGGGAAACTCGGAGCCGCGGATCTCGGCGATGACGTTACGTGACGGCGAATCGGGCAACGTGTCGGCCTCCATCTTCAGCCGCACGACGATTCGCTCGCCTCGATCCTGAAAGCGCTGCAGCATTTGCGCATCTTCGACGGTGATGGCGGCGTGCGGAATTCGTCGTACACCCTCGGCGTACGCCATCGCCCCGGTATGCGGTGTTTGCTGCGAATAGGGTCCGACCGAGCGGATCATGCTGGCGACGGCGCCGGCCTGCGCCGCCGCGCTCGCCCCGTCGCGCCGATAGGCGACCGTTCGCCCGTAGCTGGTGAACGCAGCGTTGAACAAGACGATCTTGCCGGCCGCCTCGGACTGTCGCTCCTCGAGCTCATCGAAGCTCTTGACCACCAAGACCTCGGCGGTAATACCGGCCTCCGGTGTGGCAACACTGCCGCCGAGGCTGAGCATCGGCAGATCCCGCACTCGCGGCTCGAGCAACTCCGCCGACTCCTGTCCGCGCACCCAGCGCGGCACCATCACCGGCTCACCGCGAACATTGTCGAGGCCGTCTTCCTGCATCTGCTCGAGAATCCAATCGATCGCATCCTCGAGGTTCTGCGTGCCGCTGAAGCGGGGTCCGAACTTGTCGACCAGCACGCTGAGTCGCTCGTAGGCGAAGTGATCGTTCAGCGCCGCATCGATCAGCTGATCGGCGGCGCGGCGATACTGATCGGCGATCGACGCTCCCTGTTCTGCAGCGCCAAGGGGTCCTGAGGCCGTCGCCGATGCAGCGCCGACACCGCTCATCGCCAGCAACCCGATAATCGCGACCGACAGAATCCTCGTGGTCATGAGCACATCCCCCGAGCTCCACGCGACAGCGCGGCGACTCTGGTTCATTCAAGTTTAGAGAACACCGCCGACGATGCGCAGCGAAGCCGCATTGTCGCGCCAGCGCGGTTAGCTTGCAACGCCGTCGATCGGATACCCGAGGCGGTCCAGTAGCTCGACCGCCTCACCGTTGCCGGTGAGCTCCGCGACGCGGTCGGCGAGCTCGGGCGCTTGCCAACGGTGGACCGAGTCGCCATGCAAAGGCTTCACGTCGCCCGCCCACGCCGTATGCCGGCGTACTGAAGTCTGCTCGTGCCAGTCGAGTATCTCTTCGCCGCACGGCTCGTCGAGGAACTCGCAGATGCCGCGAATCGTGTTCTCGAAGTCCCCGACCAGATCTTCGTAGCGAACCAGCTTGACGCGCGGGTCGTCGTCGAACTGTAGGCCGTCGCGCACGGCTCGCACCCACTTGTCGGGCGAGTAGTAGAACTGATCGGGCTTGCTGGGATGCCGCGACGTGATGACGTCGCGACCGTCGCGCACCAGATGAAGCACGCGGACGTCGTCGCCGAAGTGTTCGAGGATGGCGGCGAAAAAGTGAACGTTGCGCGGCGTCTTCTCCGCCCACCGGGTCACCGTCGCCGGCATCTTGGAGAGCGCCAGCGGTGTGTAGAGACGGTACAACTGGAAGTTGGCCGGCGACTCAGGCCGCTCCTCGAACTCGTGCGGGCAGAACGCGTAGGTCTCGTGGTCGACGGCGAAGATGCTCGGGTGCGCGGCGAGGATCGACAACAACAACGTCGTTCCGGATCGGCCCGAGCCCCCGATAACGATCCCCGGCCGCGTGAACCGGCGACTGTATTTTCGATAGGCGCCGCCGATCATGATCGAGAACGGCAGAAACGCAGCACGGGCTGCCCTCCACGGCCATGAGCCGCGCGGCAGCGTGTCGGCGGCGCGCTCACGAAGGCGACCCAGCATCAATTCCCCTCGAACGTTCATCGGCGTTCATGTTACCGAACAAAAAGGGCCCCGGTCGGCCCGGGGCCCTGATTGACGATGACTTGTTGGTGACACCTCGCCCCGGGCGGCACGCCGGCCGCTCGAGACCTGTACGAACCTATTGCGCCGGCTTCTGGAACTTCAGTGCCCAGCGCTGAATGAAGTAGCGGTGGATCGGTGCATCGTCCGACGGGTCGTCGGGCGTTCTCCCACCCTCGCGGCCGTCGAAGTCGAACGTATCCTCGGAGTTGTAGAGCAAATCGGAGGCCTCGACGAACTCGAACCCACCCTCGATGATCTCTTCACGAGCCAGATCCTCGTGCAGCCGGTGCACCGACTCGTCGCGCTCGTCGGTCTTGTCGGTATGGGCATCGATGGCGCCGAGAAATCCGCCCGGCTTCAGTACACGCAGCATGCGCGCCGTGTTGGCGACACGCGCCTCGCGTTCGCCGAAATCGTGGTAGTTACGCACCGTGATCAGGACGTCAAGGCTGTTGTCGGGAATGTCCTCGAGCATGCCGATGATTTCGACGTTCGCCATGCTGCCCTCGACATTGCGCGAATCGTAGGTTTCTTGAGCCCGTTCCATCGAACCTTCGCGCAGCGTGTCGCCCAGCGCCAAGATAGCGTAGACGTTGCCCTCGGACCCGACGATCTGACCGAGGATGTGGGCGTTGTACATGCGCGAGGTGGCGAGGTCCCCGACCACCATTCCGGGCTCGACGCCGAAGAACGCGTATATGTCGAGAGGTTTCGTGCCGCCGTCGCGATAGTGATCGTCCTCGGTGCGGCCGGGCACGTCGAGGATGGCAGCATCGTAGCTGATGGGCTCAATCTCAGCGGCCGTCGCCGCGGCCGGATCTACGGCACTGTCGGCGGCCGGCTCGCCACCGGCGCAGCCGAAGCCGGCAACCAAAACAACCATCGTGAAGCAGCGAAGCACCGACGCCGAACGGCTCGGCCGGGAGCGTTGCAAATCAAACATTTCATCCTCCTGGTGAAGGCAGCAGACGCGGATCACGGTACGCAAACCCGTACCCGTAAAGGTCGCTGCTATCGGGGGTTCCCTCGGAAGCGCCGAGCGTACGTCGGCAACGGCACGGTTGTCTAGTACGTGGGTGTCTGCGGTCCTTCACCAGGTGGGCGG
>CBDUXW010000114.1:0-8178 GCA_965371275.1 uncultured bacterium
CTCGAAGGTCGCGCGTGGGAGGCGCAGTACACCACGCCCAAAAGTCGCGCGAAAGCGCTGTGCGAATGCACGGATCCGCCCGATTTTTCCTGGCAATTGGTTCACCGGGAGGTCGTGATCGGTGCGACAATGGCGCGGACGTTTTGGCCGGGCGAGAGCGCGCTGGGCAAGATCTTCCACTCGGGCTATCAAGATCCGGAGGTACTCGCCCAAACACTCGGTGTCGTGCAACGGAGCGACCAATGGGATTCGCGGGACTCCACACCGGTGCCGCTCGAGGTGATAGGGGTGGTGGCGGACGTCAGGAACACGCTCGGGGGCGACCCTGTCCCCGTGGTGTACCTCGCCGATGCGGCCGTTTCAAACGGCAACAACATCTTCGTACGCACGTCGGTGGATCCGGCCGGGTTGGTGCAAGTGCTGCGTCACGAAATCGAAGCCGTCGACCCGAATGAAATCGAAGTAACGCAGATCCGTCTCGTCGAACAGATCGTCGCCGAGCTCGGTGCGGACAGTAGATTTCGAGCGCTGATGGTTGTTCTCTTCGCGGTTCTGGCCACGGGCATCACGTGCCTGGGCCTCTTCGGGGTGCTCACCTATGCGGTGGCGCAGCGCACGCGCGAGCTCGGCATTCGGATGGCGCTCGGTGCCGGCAACTCGCAAATCGCGGGCCTCGTCCTGAGCCAAGGGGCCCGGATGGTCGGGTTGGGGGTGGCGCTGGGTCTCGCTCTGGTGTTCTGGCTGACGCGTTACATCTCGAGTCTGCTGTTTGGGGTGGTCCCCTTGGATCCGATGACCTTGGTGGGGGGGGCTGGGCTGGTCTTCGTGCTCGCCCTGCTGGCCGCGTATCTGCCGGCCCGCCGGGCGATGCGTACCGATCCCATCGAGGCGCTGCGGCAAGGATGAGACGATCGCCCGTTTCTGTGAACGAACTTCCGGCTCAGGACACCTCTTACGGCTCTTCGAGCCTGTACTCGGTGGTGATGTCGATCGCCGCCTGAATCGAGCGATACACAGGACAGTTGTCATGGTGCATTGCGTGGACGCGCTCGATGGTGGGTTGCTGGTCCTGAAGGTCGCCATCCAGAGAGATCCGATAGACGACGTGGATCCGCTTGATCACGAGTACATTGCCCTCTGTCTCGACCTCGCCGCGGACCTCCGCCACCAGCTTGCCTTCGCTCGCATCGATGTGACGCGCCTCCAGCGCGCCTCCAAAGGTGCCGAGCAGTCAACCGCCGGCCGCCGCGATCACGTAGTCGATGGTCGTAGCATGCGGCTCCGACATGTCGGGAGAAACGCCGTAATGTTCGGCGATTGCTCCATGCACGCCGAAGCTCACGGCGTCCGTCTCGGCCGGCAAGTACGCCAGTCGCAAGGGCCCACGAACACGCTCGATTCTGATGTCGGCGCTGTAAACGACGTCGCTCATCTAATTTCCTCCATGTGCCGGCGGCAGGGTTGACGAAGGCTACTATACGAGCCCGGGTCGGGTGACGGATCGACACCGACGGTGTTCGTGATGCGAATTTCCTCAACCGGGGAGACTGAGCCGGGCTTTCGGTATACTCCCGGCATCGAAACGCTGGGATCAGGAGGGTAGCGACATGGTGAACCGACGACAGTTTCTGGGCGCAGTTGGGCTACCGGCCGCTACGGCGATGGTACCCGTTCTCAATCCGGCCAAGCTGGGACGGGCGTTGGAAGCCCTCGACGAGCTGGCGACGAGCGCGGAAACCCCTACACAGATCGCCGCCAATGAAGGCATCTGGCGCGAAGTCCAGGCCGCCTACAGCGTCGATCGCTCGCTCGTAAACCTGAACTTCGGCGGCGTCGGCGCCTCGCCCATCGTCGTGCAGGACGCGATGAAGCGGTATCTCGACTATTCCAACACGGCCCCGGTGTACAGCATGTGGCGGGTTCTCGAGCCCCAAGCCGAGGGCGTCCGCCAACGGCTGGCGCGGCACTTCGGCGCCGACACCGAAGAGATCGCGATCACCCGCAATGCGTCCGAAGGTCTGCAAATCTGCCAGTTCGGCATCGATCTGCAGTCCGGCGACGAGATCCTGACGACCACCCAGGACTACGGCCGCATGATCAACACGTTCAAACAGCGTGAACGCCGTGAAGGCGTGGTGCTCAAGCAGTTCTCGATTCCGGTCCCCGCCGAGGACGAGCATGAGATCGTGTCGCTCTTCGAACAAAACATCACCGATCGCACGCGCCTGATCTTGATGTGCCACCAGATCAACCTCACCGGGCAGATTCTGCCGGTGAAGGGTGTCGTGCAGATGGCACGGCGCCATGGCATCCCCGTGATCGTCGACGGCGCCCACGCCTACGGCCAGTTCGCCTTCAAGCACGAGGATCTCGACTGCGACTACTACGGCACCAGCCTGCACAAGTGGCTCAACGCGCCGCACGGCACCGGCTTGCTCTACGTCCGCCGCGACAAGATCGCGGATCTGTGGCCGCTCATGGCGGCACCGGAGAGGCAACAGGACGACATTCGCAAGTTCGAGCAAATCGGCACCCACCCCGAGGCCAACTTCCTGGCCATCGGCGACGCCCTCACCTTCCACGAGGGCCTCGGCGACGAGCGCAAGGAAGCTCGCTTACGCTACTTGCGTAACTACTGGGCCGAGCGCCTGCTGCAGAACGATCGGGTCCACTTGAACACCAGCCTCGACCCGCGGTTCTCGTGCTGCTTGAGCAACGTTTACGTCGACGGCGTCGACACCAGCGGCCTGGGTACCTACATGTGGGACCAGCACCGCATCATCGTGACGCCGATCAACCATGCCGAGTTCCACGGATTGCGGGTCACGCCGAACGTGTGTACGACCCTCGGCGAGCTCGACCGCTTCTGCGACGCCATGGAGCACGTCATCCAACACGGGTTGCCGGCCTAGCGTCGGTGGCTCACGGGATTTCCCCCATCGCACGCGATCCCGGTGAACTGAAATCCCCGCGCGTGACCGCGTTGGGGGGAATAGACCTGGGCGTCGATCATTGCGTTGACGATTGTAGCGAGCGCTGACCGACACCCCGCAAAAACAACCGGAGACACACTCGATGCTTCTTGCGACCCGCCGCAACACGAATCTCGTGCTCGCGCTCCTGCTCATCCTGGGCGGCGCCAGCGTCCCGACGTTGGCCCCCGCGTCGGCGGTTCCGCAGAGCCGGATCACCACGCCCCTGCAGGAGTTCGGCAGTAACCTCGGCGACGATTACTTTCTGGCCGACTACGGGCAACTCGTCGCCTATTGGCACAAGCTCGCGCAAGAATCCGATCGCATGGTGCTCGAACAGATCGGCGAGACCGAGCAGGGACAGCCGATGTGGATGGCGATTATCACGGCGCCGGAAAACCATCGGAACATCGATCGCTACAAGGAAATTTCCACGCGGCTGGCGCTGGTCGCCGGGGTGAGCGAGGACGAAGCCCGGGCGCTGGCGGTCGAGGGCAAGTCGGTCGTATGGATCGACGGCGGCTTGCACGCCACCGAAGTGCTCGGCGCCCAGCAGCTCATGGAGCTCGTCTACCAGATGAACGCGCGCACCGACGCCGAGACGCTGCGCTTTCTCGACGACGTGATCCTGCTGGCAGTGTGCGTCAACCCGGACGGTCTCGATCTGGTTGCCAACCACTACATGAGCAATCCGGCGCCCGAGCAACGGAGCACGCGCGGCATCCCGGTGCTGTATCAGGAATACGTCGGCCACGACAACAATCGCGACTTCTACATGTCGACGCAGCAGGAAACCATCGCCATCAACAACCAGCTATACCGCGAGTGGTTCCCGCAGATCGTCTACAACCACCACCAGACCGGCCCCTCGGGCACGGTCTTGTTCGCCCCGCCGTTTCGCGGCCCGTTCAACTACAACCTCGACCCGCTGCTGATCCTCAGCATCGACACCGTCGGCACCGCGATGCACAGCCGCTTCCTGCGCGAGAACAAGCCCGGGACCACGATGCGCTCCGGCGCCAGCTATTCGACGTGGTGGAACGGCGGGCTGCGAACGACGCCGTACTGGCACAATCAAGTCGGCCTCTTGACGGAGACCATCGGCAACCCGACACCCATATCGATCCCGTTCATTCTGCAGCGCCAGCTGCCGAGCAACGACCTCCCCTACCCGATCGCACCACAGGAATGGCACTTCCGCCAGTCTATCGACTACTCCATCACCGCCAATCGCGCCGTCCTCGACATCGCCAGTAAGTTGCGTGAGGACTTTTTGTTCAATATCTGGCGCATGGGGATGAACTCCATCGAACGTGGCAACCGCGACCATTGGACGCTCTCGCCGGCGCGCACCGCCGCCGTGGAACAGGCCCTTGCCGCGGCGCAACCGGCGGACGGTGGGCGCCGTGGTGGCGGTGGCGCACAACAAGGCGGCCGCGGCGGCCGGGGCGGCGCCAGCGTGGCGCTGGAGTACTACGAGAACAACTTCCGCAACCCCGACGCTCGCGACCCGCGCGGCTACATCCTGCCCGCTGACCAACCTGATTTCCTGACCGCCGCCAAGTTCGTCGACACTCTGATTAAGAACGGTGTGACCGTGCATCGCGCCACCGACGACTTCTCGGTCAGCGGCGAGAGCTACCCGTCCGGCTCCTACGTCGTCATGTCGGCACAGGCTTTCCGGCCCTTCGTGCTCGACATGTTCGAACCGCAGGTACATCCCGACGACTTCGCCTATCCGGGAGCGGCGCCGACGCGGCCCTACGACGTAGCCGGATGGACGCTGGCCTATCAGATGGGCGTCGAGTTCGACCGTGTCCTCGAAGGCTTCGACGGGCCGTTCGAACGCCTTGCCGATCTCGTCGGCCCTCCCGCCGGGAGGATCACCAACACCGACGGCGCCGCCGGCTATCTGTTCAGCCCGCAGGCCAATGACTCGTTCAACGCCATCAACAAGCTGCTCGCCGCCGGCGACTCCGTGTTTCGCTACACGGACGCGGTCGAATCGGGTGGCGTGCCGTTCCCGCGCGGCGCCTTCTACGTTGCGGCGGGTTCCGGCACCGCGGACCGCGTCGCGGCGATCGCCGGGCAGCTCGGCGTGTCGTTCGTCGGCACAGCGGCACGACCCGGAGGCGGAATGCAGGCGCTGAAGCCGATGCGCATCGGTCTGTGGGACCGTTATGGTGGCGACATGCCGTCGGGCTGGACACGCTGGCTATTCGAACAGTTCGACTTCGATTTCGAGTTGGTGTTCGCGCCCGAGCTCGACGCCGGCGAGCTCAATGAGAAATTCGACGTCCTCGTGTTCATGAGCTCCGCGATTCCCGCCGCCGAGGGCGGTGACGAGGATCGGCGCTTCGGCGGCGGCCGCGGCGGTGGTGGCGACGGTCCCGTGGCGCCTGAATACGCCGACAGGGTCGGCTCCGTGACCGCCGATCGGACCATCCCGCAGCTCCGCGAATTCGTCGACAACGGCGGCACTCTCATCGCCATCGGCAACAGCGCCATGAACATCACCGATCATTTCGATCTGCCGATCGAGAACCACTTGGTCGAACGCACGCCGCAGGGGGCGGTAACGCGCCTGAGCAGCGACAAGTTCTATGTTCCCGGATCGGTGCTGGAGGTCCACGTCGACAACACGCTTCCCCTGGCCTGGGGCATGGGCGACACGGCCGACGTTTTTTTTCGCAGCAGTCCGGTGTTTCGCCTGCGGCCCGGAGCCGAAGCCGCCGGCATATCGGCGATCGCCTGGTTCGGCAGCGAGCCGCTGCGCAGCGGCTGGGCGTGGGGCGAGACGTTCCTCGAAGACGGGATCGTGGCGGTTTCAGCGAAAGTCGGCGACGGCACGGTGATCCTGTTCGGTCCGGAGATCAACTTTCGCGCCCAGCCGCACGGCACCTTCAAGCTGCTGTTCAACGCCATTTACACCGACACGGAATCGGGAGGGCGTTAATCAGGTCGGGGCGCCGCCGGAGCCGGACGCCCGCGATCACTGTTGCCCGGCGTGCCGCTTCGTCATCCACTCGCGCACTTTGTCGACGGCGCGCGCCATACCTCGAGCCACTGCCTCGGGATCGTCGACGTCGTCGATCTTTACGTCTTCGTCGTGGATCGTCTCGTACGGCACCTCACTGACGAGAAGCTTGCCCTCCAGCTTGCGCGGCGATCCTTCGATTTTCTCGACTTCCAAATACAGACCGAAGTTGGCGATATTCGCCAGCGAGATCAATCCGACGTCGGTGGCTCGCGAGATTTCCTCGCGAACGACCCGCAACAGCTCCAGCAAAGTCGATTGATCGAGCTCCTCCGGCGTCGGCGCGACATCCACGAAGACGCGTGGCGCCCGCAACTCATCCTCTAACCCCTCCGGCATGCCGGTCTGAACGATGAGCTCGCGAATCAAGTCGCGATCATCAACTTCGTCTTGCCAGGCGCGAATGGCGTGATACCAGGAAAGGTCGGTATCGCCGAGCAAGTAGGCGACCTCCGCAAGTAGCTCGTGCGCGGCGCCCAGGCCCGGATGCAGGTACAAGACCGTTTCGAGCGCTTGTCGCGCCTCCGCATCCCGTTCGAGGGCTCGTAGGGCCTTCGCCTGCTGCAGATAGATGGGCCAATAGGACGCGTCGAGTCGCAACGCCAGCTCCAGTTGGCGGAGGGCTTCCTCGGGTCGGAGTTGACGAATCAACGCCGGGCTATCGCGCACGATCCGCGCCGCACCTGCAGTGTCCGCGAGGTTGCGGTAGTAGCCCGGTCGAGCCCGGACGTCGGCGTCCGGCGTCGACACCTCGACATCGATGTCATGCCACGACAACACGCTGAAGCCATCGTCTTGCGGCGGATGGTAGCCGACAAGATACGAAGATCGCAGCGTCGTCACGACGTCCTCGAAGGATTCACTGACCGTATTACGATTGTTGGCGAGAATGAGCTGTCCGCCGGTAATGTAGGCGAGCTGGCCGAGCCGGTGCTCCAACGCGTTGCTGTACGCCAGCATCCGTCGGTACGCGCGCGAGCCCGGTGACCACCGGCCCCGCATCGGGCCGCCGCGAGGCGGCAGCGCTTCGCCGATCGCCACGGCGACGATAGGGACAGGATTCGCCCACGCACTGATCAGCGTGTCGGCGTACGAGGCGAGGCTGTGCTCATCACCGCCGTCGCTCAGAACAACGACCGCGGTGCGGCGCACGCTGCCGGGCCGCGAAGGACTCGGCGGCGGCAACGCAACGCCACAGAAGTCGCCATCGTACACGTCGTTATCGGCAACGATCTCACCCGGCAGGTCTCCGTACTTTGTCCGGTCGACGTTGACCAACGCCCTGCGCACAGCGTCGTACAACGCGGTGCCGCCTTTCAATTCAATCTGATCGATCATTGTGCTGAGCGATCGATTGTCGGGCGCCGCCCACACACCGCCGCCGACAACGTCGTGGAACGGCAGCAGATAGACGCAGTCGCGCGGGCCCAGGGATTGTAGGAAGGCTTTCGCGTCTTCCTTTACCGTCGGCGCGGTCGCCGCGACGCTGCCGCTGGCATCCAGCACCACAGCCACATCGATAGGCGTGTCAGCGGAAGTTGCGAACAGCGTGATGTCTTGCCGGCGCCCGTCTTCGAAGATCCGGAAGTCGTCGCGACTGAGCCCGGTCAGCGGCTCACCGTCGTCATCGACGACGGCGATATTGAGAAGTACAAGCTCCACGTCGGCGCGGAAAACCGGCATCGGCTCCCGCGGCCGCTGGGCGCTCGCCGCGAGCGGCGCAACGGCGATCCCCGACGCTACCAAGAGCACGGGGAGCACGGCGGCGAGGCGCGAGTGGCGCATGATCGGCTCTCGATCAGTCCTGAAGCAAGGCTTGAATCCCCGCCGGCAACGCGAAGACTTCCGGATCGACGTTGTCGAACTCCACGTGGTCGATCGATACCACCACGGTCTGACCCGGACCGAACTCCTGCGTCATCCGCGTCGGCACCATGAGGTTATCGAACTGCTGGTAGCCGTCGACGACCGTAACCACATTGAGGCTGCCCATCAGCGAGTCCTGCACTCCTTCGGTGCCGACGCGCAACCCGGTGTCGACGCTGTAGAACTCGAACGACTCCCTGCCCGAGGAATACACCACCTTCAGCTTATAGGTCGATTCGCCGGCGAACTCGACCTGCTCCAGGTTCTCCATCGAGGCGATGAGTTCCGACTCATGTAGATCAG
>CBDUXW010000115.1:0-8175 GCA_965371275.1 uncultured bacterium
CCCGGCCCTTCCAGAGCGTTGACAAGGAACAAGTCGAGGCGTCCGTCGAAGTCGTAGTCGAGCCATGCACCGCCCGACCCGGCGAACTCCGTCAGGTAGGCCTTCTCGGGCCCGCCGTAGCGGGCGTTGAACTCGATGCCGAGCTCCTCGGTAACCTCGTGAAACTGCGGTACCGGCGATGCCTGCCACGCGCCGGCGGCTGCCGACGCGGCCAGCAGCACGAAGGATACGGCGGAAATCAGGCGAGCCGTGCGCATCAGTCCCTCCGGATCCCGAGACGCGCCAGGATCGACGCGGCGACCTCGTTCGGCGCCGCCGTGGCATCAACCCTCACGGTGGCCTCCTGGAATCCCGGCACGCGCTCTGCGAGCCTTGCCTCCAGCTCGCCGCGGTCGTTCCACAACGGTCGGCCTGCCGCGATGTTCGGGCGGCGGCTTTCAATTTCGTCGATCGGGCAATCGAGCCACACGACGTCGGCAACTGCAGCGCACGCCTCGCGGTTACTCGGGTCGATCAGCGTGCCGCCGCCGAGCGCGACGACCGTAAGCGGCTTCAGCACCACCTGCCGCAACGCTTCGGACTCCAGACGACGGAACTCACGCTCACCCATCTCGGCGAAAATTGTCGGCACCGTCCTGTCGGCATGGCGCGCGACCACGGCATCAAGGTCGAGGAAGTTCCACAATAGCTCGCGCGCCAGCAGCTTGCCGACTGTGCTCTTGCCGGCTCCCATGAAACCGGTCAGGTGTAGCTGGCGGCGACCGTTCGGCGTCGCGGACAACGGCTCCAGCCGGCGCGAGTGTTCGCTCCCGCTCATGCCACCGCACCGGCAAGCGCCGTGTCGAAACCCGGATAGGACACCCGGATCGCCTCGGCGCCCGTAATGGTTACCGGACCGTTCGCCGCCACCGCCACCGCGCCCATCGCCAGCGCGATGCGGTGGTCGCCCGCGGCATCCACCGTGCCGCCGGCCAGTACCTGGCCGCCGGCAACCGCGAGTCCATCGGGAAACTCTTCCACTTCCACACCGAGGTTGCGCAAGGCCTGGGCGCTGGTCGCGATCCGATCGCTCTCCTTGACGCGCAACTCGGCGGCGCCGCGAATCTCCACACCCTCTACGGTCAGCGGCGCCAAGGCGGCCACCAACGGCAGCTCGTCGATGAGCCCGGGGATCATGCCCTCTTCGATGACACCGCCGCGCAGCCGTCCACGGGCGCTGCGCACGGTGACCGCGCCGACCGGCTCTCCGTGCCAGGAGTCACCTTCCGATACTTCGATCGCGGCGCCCCACTCACAGAGCAAGTCGATAATGGCACGGCGGCTCGGGTTCAAACCGACACCCGGCAGCGTCAACTCACTGTCGGGGGTGATGCTCGCCGCCGCCAGCCAGTAGGCCGCGGCCGACACGTCACCGGGGATGCGACCGCTCAACGGCCGCAGGGAAGGTCCGGGCTCCACCGACACGAACCTGCCGCTGCCGGCGTCGCGTTCCTCGATCTGCGCCCCCAAGGCGACGAGCAGGCGCTCGGTGTGATCGCGGGTCACGGCGCTCTCTTCGACGGCCGTCGTTGCGTCGGCGTAGAGGCCGGCCAGCAAGACGCAGGATTTCACCTGCGCCGAAGCGAATGTGGGGCGGTACGTGATAGCCCGGAGTGGACGCGTGCCCTCGACGCGCAGCGGCGCCGTGCCACCCGACGCCATGTCGATGGTGCAATTCATGGCGCGCAGTGGTTCGGCGATCCGTTCCATGGGTCGCCGCCGCAACGAGGCGTCGCCGTCGAGCGTAGCTGTGAACGGTTGCCCCGCGAGGATGCCGGCCAGCAGGCGCATGGTGGTGCCGCTGTTGCCACAATCGATGGTCTTCGCCGGCGCTGTAAGGCCGTCGAGCCCCCGACCGTCGATGCGCACCCGCAACGAACCGTTCGTCGCGTCGACTTCGTGGGTGATACCGAGGGCGCCGGCCGCCGCCAGCGTCGACCGGACGTCCTCGCCGCTCGACAGGCCATCGATGTCGCTGTCGCCGGCGGCGATCATCGCCAGCAGCACGGCGCGGTGCGAGATCGACTTGTCGCCCGGAACCCTCACGGTCCCCCGCAGTCGCTTCGCCGGCTGAATGGTCCAGTTCACGTGTCGCCTCGAGGCAAGTCCGCGGGCGAAATCGAGGCGTTCCCGCAGACCGCGGTGAACAGCCTGTCAGCAGCCCGTGATGAAAAGACGACGGGGCTGCCTACGCCGCCTGCTCGCCCTTCCGATTGCTGTTGAACATGGTGCTCACAACCACCACGACCAACGCTACCAGGATAACGAGCCCGGTGAACCAGACTTGCAGGGTGTCGACGGCGGCGGCGATACGGGGGAAGAACTCCGGCGGAAACTCCGCCAGGATGCCGAGCACCAGCACCTCGCCGATAACCAGCGGCCCGACGTAGCGCAGCAGGTTCATCCACAACGTGAGCACGGTAAAACCCGGATTGCCGAGGCGTACCTCTTGCTCGATGACCGAGCGGCTCCACACCCAACCAACGAACAGGCACACGAAGAACCCGCCTATTGGAAGCATGTAGTCCGAGACGATGTGGCTGATCAGATCGAACCAGTTGAGCTGGAAGAAGCGCACGCTGCCCAACACTCCCTCGCCCGGGGCGCCACCCAGCAGGCTGGCGATCGTCACTTCCGCCCACGGCCCCGCGGCAAACGCCGACGGGATGCCCAACGCGAAGACCGTCCCGCCCAGCAGCCACACAGCCTTGTTCCGCGACCAGCCGCGCTGGTCGATGAAGTAGGCAGCGACCACTTCGAGTAGCGAGATGCTGGAGGTCAGCGCCGCCATCAAGAACAACCAGAAGAAGATGGTGGCGAAAATCGCACCGCCCGTCATCTGGTGGAACACCACCGGCAGCGTTACGAACACCAAGCCGGGCCCCTCGGTGGGCTCCATACCGAAGGCGAACAACGCCGGGAAGATCGCGAAGCCGGCGGCGACGGCGATCAGCGTGTCCATGAACGCCACCTGCAGGCTCGAGATCGGAAGATTCGCGTCGCGAGACAGGTAGGAGCCGTAGGTGATCATGGCGCCCATGCCGACGCTGAGCGTGAAAAACGCGTGGCCCATGGCAATCAGCACGACGGTGGGGTTGAGCGCCGAAAAGTCGGGGCGCAGCATGAAGGCGATGCCGGCGCCGGCGCCCGGCAGGAACAGTCCACGCACCACCAGGATGCCGAGCAACACGAACAGGATCGGCATCATGATCTTGCTGGCGCGCTCGATGCCGCCCTTGATACCGCGCGCCACGATGACCATCGTCAGCAGCATGAACAGCCCGTGGAACAACATGCTCTGCGACGGATTCGTCGACAGCGCACCGAAATGGGCGCCCGACTCCTCGGGGCTGGCCAGGGCGCTGATGATGCCGCGCGGCGCCTCCAACGCGTACGCCATCACCCATCCCGCGACCACGCTGTAAAACGACAACAGCATGGCCCCGGCGAGAACCCCGAGGCCGCCGACGTATTTCCACGCCGTGCCCGGCTTGAGGGCATCGAAGGCACCCACGGGATTGAGCTGCGTGTGGCGGCCGATCGCCAGCTCGGCGAGGAACACCGGAGCGCCGATCAGAATGATGCAGGCGACATACACGAGGATGAACGCGGCGCCGCCGTTCTCCCCCATGATGTACGTAAAGCGCCAGATGTTGCCGAGTCCGATCGCCGAGCCCGCCGCAGCGAGCAGAAATCCGGTTTTCGATCCCCAGTTTTCGCGACCTGCAGCGTCAGTCACGGACGCCCTGCCCAACCGCGGCGCGCCGCTTTTCGACCTTCATGGAGTGCACCAGCAGCGCCCCGAAACCGCCCCAGACGATGCCCAGAATCAGCACCATCATTACCAACGTGCTCGTTTGCATGACCTATCTCCTCGACGGTGCCCCGGCCTGCTAGGCCGCTGCCTCTGTTTCGGCTTCGTCTCCCAACGTCCCGGCTGCGATGCGATCGTTCAAGAGGTAGAAAATCAGCAGCACGAGACCCCACTGGAACAAGCACGTGCCCACTGTGAACACGCCGAACGGGTACCACCACGTCTCACCTGACGTCGCCGCCTGGTACAGCCACCAAACGATCATGACCGTGAACTGCAGCGGTATCAGTACCTTGACGGCGAAATCGAACCATTTGCCGACGGGAATATCGTTGTCGGCCGGCTCGATGAGCTCCTCACGAAAGCGCGCGACGCCGAAGCGCCTCACGGCGAGGGCGAAAAAGAGGCCGGACACCATCAGGCCGATCCCCCAGACCGCGTCCTGGTTGCCGAAGAAGCTCAGGTTGATCGCCGACGGGATCCCCAGCAGGAACCCGGCGCCGACCACGAACAACACCGCTTTGTGCCGGCTCATCCCAAGGTCCATGAAAATGCGCACGCCCATCTCGATCATCGCGATCAACGACGAAAACGCCGCCACCACCAGGGCCAGGAAAAACAACGTCATGAAGAACTGACCGCCGGGAATCTCTGCGAACAGCATCGGCACCCAGATGAAGCTCAGCCCGGTGCTTGCCGGGCCACTGTCAGTGAGAACTTCCTGCGCTTGCGCCAGCGGCAACACGGCGAACACCGTAGGGATGACCGCCAGAGCGGCCAGCAATGACGCCGAGTTGTTGCCCAGGCCGATCGTCATGGCGCTGCCGACAACGTCGTCACGACGGCTGCTGTACACGGCGTACGTGAGCAGCAATCCCCACCCCGCCCCGGTCGACCAGGCCGACTGCGTCAGCGCCTCCAACCAGATCCTGTAGTTGAGGAGGTCGGACCAGTTCGGGTTGAACAAGAAATCGAGCCCTGCCAGCGGACCGGCTCCGTCACCCTGGGGAGCGAGTGTTACGGCGCGCACCGCAGCCACCCCCAGCAGGATGAAGAGCGCCGGAATCAGCACCTTGCTGGCGCGCTCGATGCCCGCCACCACGCCGCGATACACGATGAGGCCGCAGACGGTCATCGCCAACAGGTGAAACAGCACCGGCTGCCACACGGTCACCTGGAAGCCGTCCCAGTAGGTGATGCCGTCGACGTCGGCGAGCTGTCCGGAAACCGTGGCAATCAGGTACTTGATGCACCAACCGGCGACCACCGAGTAGTAGAACATGATGGCCAGCGTGCACCAGCCGACGAAACAACCCATCCAGGTGAACTTCCGGCCCATGATCACGCCGAACGCCCCGACGACGCCCTTGCGCGCGTGGCGACCCATTGCTGTTTCCACCATGAGCAGCGGGATCGCCCACAGGAAAAGGAACAGCAACCAGGGAACGAGAAAGGCGCCACCGCCGTTATTGGCGACGATGCGCGGGAATCTCCAGATATTGCCGGTCCCCACGGCCATCCCGAGGGCGGCGATCAAAAGGCCCCAACGTGAGCTGAAGGTCTCTGTCTTCGTCATGTCGGCAAGATTTCATCGAGCAAATGGGTATCGTAATCGCCGGCAATGAACCCCGGGTGATCGACGATCTTCTGCAGAAGCGGAAGGTTGGTGGCAATCCCCTGGATAACATACAGACCCAGCGCCCGCCGCATGCGTACCAACGCCTCCTCACGGTTGAAAGCGTGCACGATGACCTTGGCGATCATCGAGTCGTAGTACGGCGAAATGAATGCCGCCTCGTGCGCCGCGGTGTCGATGCGCACGCCGGGCCCCTTGGGTACGTTGAACGCGGTGATCTGCCCCGGACTCGGGATCAGCGTCTCCGGATCTTCAGCGTTGACTCGACACTCGATCGAATGGCCGCGGAAAATCACGTCTTCCTGGCCGAACGGCAGCTTCTTGCCGGCCGCCACGCGGATCTGCTGCTTGATCAGATCGATCAGCGTGACTGCCTCGGTCACCGGATGCTCGACCTGAATCCGCGTGTTCATTTCCATGAAGTAGTGGTTGCCGTCGTTGTCCAGCAGGAACTCCATGGTCCCGGCGCTGCTGTAGTCGATCGCCCGGGCGCCTTTCAATGCGTCGGCGCAGATGCGCTCGCGCTGCTCCTCGGTCAACGCCGGAGACGGCGTTTCCTCGACCAGCTTCTGGTACTTGCGCTGCACGCTGCACTCCCGCTCGCCGAGGTGGATCAGGTTGTCGTGCTTGTCGCCGAGTAGCTGTACCTCGATGTGGCGCGGCCGCGCCAGGTACTTCTCGACATAGATATCACGTGAGCCGAATGCACTTGCGGCCTCGGCGCTGGCCATCTGGAATGCTCCGGCGAGGTCGTCGCGGACCAGTACAACCCGCATGCCTTTGCCGCCGCCGCCGGCGGCAGCCTTGAGCAAAACCGGATAGCCGAGGTCCTCGGCAACGCGGGCGATCTCCTCGAGGTCGTCGAGCGCCCCGTCGCTGCCGCGGATGAGCGGCAGCCCCGCCGCTTCCATGGTGGCGCGCGCCGCGGCCTTGTCGCCCATGTTGCGAATGGCGTCGACGCTGGGGCCGATGAAGGTGAGCTTGCAGGTCTCGCAGATCTCCGCGAACTCCGCGTTCTCGGCGAGAAAGCCGTACCCCGGGTGGATCGCGTCAACACCCATTACTTCGGCGGCCGAGATAACCGACGGAATGTTCAGATACGACTCGCTGGCCGGCGGCGGCCCGATACAGACCGCCTCGTCGGCGAAGCTGACGTGCAGCGAGTCCCGGTCCGCCTCGGAATACACGGCGACCGTCTTGATGCCGAGCTCGCGGCAAGCCCAGATGATGCGCAGCGCGATTTCGCCGCGATTGGCGATGAGGATCGACTGGAACACTGTTCGGCGCCCTCGTCCTCGTTTATCCAGTGGGCCGGATGGCAAACAGCTGCTGTCCGTATTCCACAGGCTCGCCGTCCTCGACGAAGATCGCCAATACCTCACCGCCGACGTCGGCGATGATCTCGTTCATCAGCTTCATCGCCTCGACGATGCACAGCGTTTGGCCCTCTTCGACCTGGTCACCGACCTCGGCAAACGCATCAGTTTCCGGCTCCGGAGCCCGGTAGAAAGTTCCGACCATGGGTGAGACAACGATGAATGCGTCGCCCAAGCCCGCGGCCTCGGCCGGCGATTCAGGCTCCCCGACAGCCGACGTACTGCTCGCTGCCGGCGCCGCAGCCACCACTGCCGGCGCCGGGCTCACGACCGTCGCCGCGATGCCACTGTGGCGCCGGATCCTGACCTTCAAGCCGCCGGATTCAACCTGCAACTCGCCGACGTCCTTCTCGACGAGCAACTCGGCCAGAAGATCGATAAGCTCGCGGATCCGGTCGAGATCCACCGGGCTGTCGTTCGCTGTCGTTTTGGCCATGCGTACCACCCCCAAGAAACGCCCCGCCGGGCTATCAGGCCCGTTACGGGGTTCCGGCAAGAATAGGTTCGGTACTCAGGGTGGTCAAGCGCTCGCAACCGGACTCGCCGACGCACACCATGTCCTCGATCCGCACACCGAACCGGCCCGCCACATACACCCCCGGCTCAATCGTCACGACCATGTCTTGCTCGAGCGTGTCCTTGCTGCGCTGCGAAACGCCCGGGCTCTCGTGAATCTCCAGGCCGACGCCGTGCCCCGTACCGTGGCTGAAGTCGTCAGCATGCCCGGCCTCGGCGATCACGGCGCGGGCGGCGGCATCGAGATCGACTGCCGACTCGCCGGCGCGAACGGCCGCAACGGCCGCCTGGCGCGCACTATCGACCAGGGAGTGGATGCGGAGCCATTCGGCGTCGGGAGCATCGCCACACCAGACCATGCGGGTGAGATCGGAACAGTAGCCGTGGAGCCGGCATCCCATGTCGATCATCACCGGCTCCTGCGCCGCCACGGAGCGGTCACCCGCAACGCCGTGCGGCAGCGCCGTGCGCGGCCCCGCTGCCACGATGGTTTCGAACGCCATGCCGTCGGCTCCTCGCCGACGACAGGCGTGCTCCAGATCTGCGGCGATTTGCCTCTCGGTCTGACCCGGTGCGATGGCCGCTGCCACATCGATGAGCGCCGCCTCGGTGATCTGCAGCGCGGCACGGATCGCATCGACTTCCGCCGCGTCCTTGCGACGCCGCGCCACCTCGACCGCGCCCGACACCTCGACCAGCCCGATGTCCGGCACCTCCGCCAACTTGCTTCGCAGCGCCACGGAAACATGCTCAGGGTCGAAGGCTAGAGCCTTCCAACTGTGCCTACGAACCAC
>CBDUXW010000116.1:0-8164 GCA_965371275.1 uncultured bacterium
GGTTACCCGGCGGGTGCGCTGGCTGCCGGCGGTGCCGTGGAGATCAACGGCCGCGTCTGCCTGCTGGTGGGCGGCATTACGTCGAACCACGTGGAGGTGGCGATCCCGGCGGGCGCGAGCGTCGAGATTGGCGACGTCGCGACACTGATTGCCGGCGGCGCCACCGAGCTCGCCGGGGCAGGGCAGCCACCCGGCACCGAACACGCGGCGACCGGGGCTGATCGGTCGGGCGCAACCGGCTCGGCGCCGTGGTTACCAACGGCGCAGCAGGTAGGTCGATGGGATGGCTCCGGCGTTTACGGCACGCTGATGCACCTGAGCCCGCTGCTGCCGCGAATCATCACCTGACCAGTTCGGGCTAGCCCGGATGCACGACGAGCGGGCCGCCGCGTCGGGCACCCCGCTCGTCGATTCGGCAAGTCGGCATGGGCCGACGGGAGGCGCACCGCTATTCGGCGACCCCCTTGTCGTTGAGGATCTCCCACACCCGGTCGGGTCGCATCGGGATCTCGATGTGGGTTACGCCCAAGTGTGAGAGCGCATCGACGACGGCATTGGCGATGGCCGGGGGCGCCCCCACAGTGGCCGACTCGCCGATCCCCTTGGCGCCCAACGGGTGGTGCGGCGACGGCGTGACCGTGTAGTCGGTTTCCCAGTGCGGCGTTTCGACCGCCGTCGGCACCAGGTAGTCCATGAACGAGCCCGACAGGTTGTTGCCGTCTTCGTCGTAGATGATCTCCTCGTACAGCGCCGGCGCCAACCCCTGTGTCAGACCGCCATGTACCTGTCCCTGCACGATCATCGGGTTGATGATGTTGCCGCAATCGTCGACGGCGACGAAGCGGCGAACGTGCACCTCGCCGGTACCGCGATCAATGTCGACGACGCAGATGTAGGTGCCGAACGGGAAGGTGAGGTTGGGCGGATCGTAGTAATGAACGGCCTCGAGGCCGGCCTCCATGCCTTCAGGGTGGTTGGTGTACGCGGCGAAGGCGACGTCCTGAATGGTCACCGACTTTTGCGGCGCGCCCTTCACGGAAAACGTCCCCGGCTCCCACTCGAGGTCGTCTTCGCTGACCTCCAACAGGTGGGCGGCGATCTTGGCGGCCTTGTCGCGGATCTTTCGGGCTGCCAGCGCCGCCGCGGCGCCGGCCGTCGGTGTCGAGCGGCTCGCATAGGTGCCGAGGCCGTAGGGCGCCGTGTCGGTGTCACCTTCCTCTACTTGGATGTGGGCGGCCGGCAGGCCGAGCTCCTCGGCGATGATCTGGGCGTAGGTCGTTTCGTGACCCTGCCCTTGTGACTTGGTGCCGAAGCGCGCCATTGCCTTGCCCGTCGGGTGGATACGAATCTCGGCGGAATCGAACATCTTGATACCGAGAATGTCGAAGTCTTTCGACGGGCCGGCGCCGACGATCTCGGTGAAGCTCGAGATGCCGATACCCATGAGCTCACCTTTGTCGCGCTTTTCCGCCTGCTCCTGGCGCAGTTCGTCGTAGCCGATGATCTCCTTGGCCTTGTCCATGGCGCCCTGGTAATCGCCGCTGTCGTATTCCCAGCCGAGCGGCGAATGGTAGGGAAACGCTTCCTTCGGAATGAAGTTCTCCGAGCGCAGGTCGGCGGGATCCTTGCCCAACTTCTGGGCCAGCACGTCGACCATGCGCTCGATGCAATGCACCGCCTCGGTGACGCGGAACGAGCAGCGGTAGGCGATGCCTCCCGGGGGTTTGTTCGTGTACACGCCATCGACCTCGACGAACGCGTTCTCGAGGTCGTAGGAGCCCGTGCATATGGAAAACAGACCGGCGGGGAACTTCGACGGTTGGGTCGCCGCATCGGTATAGCCGTGGTCGGCGAGCGTCTTGATTCGGAGCCCCTTGATCTTGCCGTTACTGTCGGCGGCGAGCTCGGCGTCCATGTGGTAATCGCGACCGAACGAGTCGGCCTGTAAGTTCTCCATGCGGTCTTCGATCCACTTGACCGGCTTGCCGAGCACCACTGAAGCGGCGATGGCGATGACATAGCCCGGGTACACGGGCACCTTGCCGCCGAAGCCGCCGCCGATGTCGGGCGAGATCACCCGGATCTTTTCCTCCGACAGGCCGACGTGACCGGCCACCAGGGCCAGCACCGTGCGAATGGCGTGCGGCGCCTGCGTGGTCATGTATACGGTCAAATGGCCCTCGATCGGATTGAAGTCGGCCACACAGCCGCAGGTCTCGATGGAGGCCACGTGAATGCGCGGGATGTGCATCTTCTCGCGCACCACGACGTCGGCTTCATCGAAGATCTTGGCGGTGGCTTCCTTGTCGCCGGCCTCCCAGTGCCAGATGTGGTTGTCTTTCTGGCCCTCTTTGTCGACGCGCAGCACCGGGGCATCGGGCTCCAGCGCCTTGAACGGATCGATGACCGGCTTCATCAGGTCGTAGTCGACCTCGACCGCCGCTACGCCGTCGGCCGCCGTGTAGCGCGAGGTGGCGATGACCGCCGCCACTTCCTGTGCCTGGTACATCACGGTGTCGGTGGGCAGCACCATCTGGGTGTCCGACATCAACGTCGGCATCCAGTGCAGGTTGTAGGCCTCGAGGTCCTTACCGGTCAGCACCGCCAGCACGCCGTCGATCTCGAGGGCCTTGGAAGCGTCGATGCTGTTGATCTTGCCGTAGGCGATGGGGCTACGAACGATGTCCATCCAGAGCATGTCGGGCAGCACGATGTCGTCTACGTAGTTGCCTTTGCCCTGCAGGAAGCGCGGATCTTCCTTGCGCTTCATCGAGTGGCCCATGCCGCTGATTTCTGCGGATGTCTTCGGTGCCATGGGTCAGTTTCCTCCCTCGTCCGAAGCGCTTGCTCCCGCTTCCGACGCCATCTTGTCGGCGGCGTACTGGACGGACTTGATGATGTTCACGTACCCGGTGCAGCGGCACAGGTTGCCGGAAATCGCCTGGCGGATCTCGGCCTCGGTGGGGTTCGGGTTGCTTTCCAGCAGGGCGCTGCTGGTCATCAGCATGCCCGGCGTGCAGTAGCCGCACTGCAAGCCGTGCTTCTCCCAGAAGCCCTCCTGCAGCGGGTGCAGCGTGCCGTTGTCGGCCAGTCCTTCGACCGTCTTGATGGCGCCGCCGTCGGCTTGCACGGCGAGCATCGTGCACGACTTGATGGGCGTCCCGTCGAGCAGCACGGTACAGGCGCCGCAATGCGTCGTGTCGCAGCCGATATGCGTGCCGGTAAGGCGAATTTCATCGCGGATGAAATGCACGAGCAGCAGACGCGAATCGACCTCGGCCTGATGCTCGGTGCCATTGATGGTGATGCTGATCTGGTGTTTGGCCATCGTTCTATCCTGCGGCGCGCTCGAGCGCCTTGCGGATGGCCCTGCCGGTGAGCACGCGGGCCATATTGGTCTTGTATTCGACGGAGCCGCGCCGGTCGGCGATCGGCTCCGCGGCCTCGGCGGCGGCGGCCGCTGCCGCGGCAATCGCGTCGTCGTCGGGCGCATTGCCGACCAATGCTTCCTCGGCTGCGGCGGCGCGGATGGGCGCCATGCCGAGGTTGGTGAGGCCGATGCCGGCCTGCGCCACGTTGCCGTCGTCGCCCAGCGTCAACTGCACGGCGGATCCGGCGACCGCATAGTCGCCGACCTTGCGCTCGAGCTTGATGTACGCACCGCCGCTGTGGTCGCTGGGGGACGGCACGCGGACCTGCGTGAGAATTTCGTTCGGCTGCAACGCCGTCGTGAAGAACCCGTGGAAGAACTCGTCGATGGGTATGACGCGCTCGCCGTCGGGTCCGTAGGCAACCACGTCGGCACGCACGGCCAGCATCGTGGCCGGGTGGTCGTTGGCGGGGTCGCCGTGGGCGATATTGCCACCCACCGTGGCACGGTTACGAACGATGGGGTCGGCGATCACCGCGGCGGTGTCGAGGAGAATTGTGTAGCGCTCGGCAACCAGCTCGTTGTGCTCCAGCGCCGCCTCGCTCACCAGGGCGCCGATTTTCAGGTAACCGTCTTCTTCCGTGATCTCGTCGAGCGCCGGGATGCGGCCGATGTCGACGATGTGGCCGGGTTGCGCCAGCCGCAGCTTCATCATCGGTAGCAAACTGTGGCCTCCCGACATCACCTTCGCCTCGTCACCGAGCTCGCTGAGTAGCTGGACGGCAGCGTCCAGGCTGTCGGGAGCGTGGTAGTCGAATTGCGGAGGAATCATTTCAAGCCTCCTCTAGCTCTTGTTTCATGACTGTTGTGAATTCGCCGAACATCTTCTTGGATATTTGCTCGATCATGCCGCGGCCGAACTGGGCCAGAATGCCGGTAACCGTGAGGTCGGTCTCCACGGTCACGCGGGTTTCGGAGGCGGACACGGCTTCCACGTTGCTGACCATCTTCATGACGACGCTGCCCAGCCCGGCTTTGCCCTGACCCTTGCCGTGGACCGTAGCGGACCTGTTCGCCTCGTCGAGATCGAATGAAATCGTGCCGCTGTACGCAGCCGACACCGGTCCGACGCGTACCGTCATGCCGCCCTTGTAGGTCATGTCGTCGACCTTCTCGCTGATCTCAGCTCCCGGAAGTGCTGCGGCGACGCGCTCCGGGTCCGTAAGAAAGGCCCACACCTCGTCGGCGGAGGCCTCGATCGAAAATTCCTGCTCAATCTTCATGTACGTTCCTCGGTGTTGACGCGGCAGTCCTTGCAGCAGGCCCACCGGACGCCCGTGGCGAGGGAGCCTCCTGATCCGGCTGAACGGGTCAGACGGCGATCAACGGCAGGAGCGCCTCGAGCGATTCCAGGTTATGGGCCGGCATGAGGTGATCGATGTGATCGAGGGCTGCCTTCATGCCTTTGGCTTCGGGACGATAGCGCGAATCTCCCATCAGCGGGTTCAGCCAGATCACACGGCGGGCTTTTCGGCGGATTCGCAGCATTGCGGCTTCGAGCAGGTCGGTGTCGCCCCGGTCCAGCCCGTCGCTGAGGATTACCACCACCGAATCGGCGCGCACCAGCGGATCGAGATAGCGGTCGACGAACTCCATGAGGCAGGCGCCGATGCGGGTGCCTCCCGACCAATCGTCGACACGCGCCGCCAATCGCTCGAGCGTTCGCAGCACGTTGCCGGGAGCGATCCACGGCGTCAGCCGCGTGAGCTGCGTGTTGAACGCGAACGTCTCGCTGCGGCGGGCGACCTTCTTCAGGGACAGCATGAACGTCAGCAGGAAGCGGGAGTGGGCGTCCATCGAGCCGCTGGTGTCGCACAGCAACACCAGGTGCGGAATCTCGACGGCGCGGGCGCGGCGCGCCAGCTCGAGAAATTCGCCGCCGGCGGCGATGGAGCGCCGGAAGCTGCGTCGCAGGTCGACAGCGCCGCCCTTGGTGGAAACCACGAGACGGCGACTGCGGCGCGTGGCGAGCTGCCGCGCGACCCGTTCCAGCAGGCGTTGCATGGCGACCAGGTCGTCGTCGGTGCAGTCGTCGAAGGCCTTGCGGCGCAGCATGGCTTGCGGGCTGTAGCCCGCCGGCTCGCCACGCTCGTGCTCGGCAGGGTCGGACTGGTTGTGGGCGGCGAGTGGTGCCAGCGGCGTACGAATTTCGAAGCCGGGAGGATCTTGCGCCGCCGGCGACTCGACCGGGGGATCGAGCCCCGCGTCGGTGGCGCCGCGCCGCCACATACTGTCGAAAAGCAGATTGAACAGGGTCGCGTCGCGCGGACCGATGCGTAGCGTGGCGCGTAAAGCTCGGCGGACCTCGTCGATGTCGCCGATGTCGATCAGCTCGAGCGCCCGGGCGGCGTCGATCTCGTCACCGAGGCTGACCCCGACCCCGTGTCGCCGCAGCTGTCGCGCGAAGCGGGCGAGATGGGACACCAGGTTCCGAGCATGGGGCGATGTGTCGGGGGCGGGGGCGCTCACATCTGGAGCGTTGGGGGATGTATCGGGGGCAGGGGCGGTCACACCGAGGTCGCGGCGCCCACCAGGTCGGCGAGAGGAGATCCGCTGAGCTCCTGTATGTCGTGGCGGTCTTTGACAATGCACCCCAGTGTTTCCTGCACCAACTCGGCGTCGAGGTGATCACGGTGCAGTGCTGCCAGAGCCCGGGCCCAGTCAAGGGTCTCGGCAACGCCGGGAGGCTTCATGAGGCGCCGTCCGCGTAGCTCCTGCATGAAACGCCCGATCTGCAGGGCCAGGTTGTCGTGGATACCGGGCACCTTGGTGCGGATGATCTCGACTTCCTTGTCGAGCTCGGGGTGCTCGATGTACAGATACAAACACCGCCGCCGCAGCGCGTCACCGATTTCGCGCGTGCGGTTGGAGGTCAGCACAACGAGCGGCCGATGGGTGGCGGTGATGGTGCCGAGCTCGGGCACGGTCACCTGGAAATCGGACAGCACCTCGAGCAGAAAGGCCTCGAAGCCCTCGTCGGCCCGGTCGATTTCATCGATGAGCAGCACAGGCGCGCGGTCCGGGGCCGTGATGGCGCGCAGCAATGGCCGTTCGAGCAGGTACTCGCGACCGAAGATCAGATCCTCGAGCTGTTCGGGCTGGTCACCGCTGTCAGCCGCGATGCGCAGCCGCAGAAGCTGCTTCTGATAATTCCATTCGTAGAGCGCGGTGTTGACGTCGAGGCCCTCGTAGCACTGCAGGCGTATGAGCTCGGTTTCCATGAGCTGGGCCAGCACCTTGGCGATCTCTGTTTTGCCGACCCCGGCGGCGCCCTCGATCAGCAGCGGCTTTTCCATGCTGCGCGCCAGGTACACGGCGGTGGCGATGCCGGGTTCGGCGATGTAGCCGAGGTCGCGCATTGATGTCTGGAGGTCGGCTACGTCTTGCTTCATGCGCAGCTCCCGCATACCGGGTCGATTTCTTCGGCAGTGTCTACGGCGCCCGCGGCGTCCTCGGCAGCCACGGCGTCCGCGGCGGCTGCAACAGCGTTCGATACCGTGGCCTCGCGGGAGGCGACGATCTCGGCCAACACGCTCACCGCGACCTCTTCGGGGCGGGTGGCGCCCAGGTCGAGGCCGGCCGGGCCGCGAATTGCGGCGATATCGTCCGCTGCAACGCCGCGCTCGGCGAGCGACTTGCGGATCTCTTCCATCCGCCGACGCGACGCGATGACGCCTAAATAGTCGGGGCGAGCCCTGATCGCGTCCGACAGCATGGTTTCGTCCGACTCACCCAGTGTGGCAACGAGCACGTAGAGCTTCACGCCGTGCTCGCGGTCGGCGTAACGGGCTTCGAGGCCGTCGGTCGATTCGAGAATCTCGTCGGCGTCGGCCGGGGGGTCGTCGCTGCTCTCGTTCACGGCCACATGCACCGAATATCCCATCGCCTTGCCGAGGCGGGCGATGGCATGGGTAACCGGCGAAGAGCCGAGCACCAGCAGCCGGGGAGCCGGGTGAACCGGGTCGATGTAAATCTCCACGCTTCCTCCACTGTGGCAGGTCATCGGCACGCTGACGATGTCGTCGGCACGCGTGCGATCGTCGTCGTGGAACGAGATCAACCGCGCCGCTCCACACGACAAGACCTCGAGCGCCTGCTGCTGAACGGTGGCCCGCGTGCAGCTACCGCCGATGAATCCGTGCAGTTGTCCGTTCGGCGTCACGATGGCGGTGTCGCCGAGCTGCGCCGAGCTCGGTGCTTCGCGTCGCACCACCGTCGCCACAGCGAACGGCTGCTCGCGCTTGATGAGCTCCGACGCCAGTGACAGTAGTTCAACGTTCATGGTTGTGAGCCGACGTCGAGGCCGGCGCGGACGGTTTCGTAGTCGCCGGGCGTGTCGAGGTCTCGTAGTGCGGCCGCCGGCCAGTCTATCTCCGCGGCTTCGTGACGGTGGCGCTTCACGACTTCGCGCCCGCAGCGGCGCTGCATGGAGCACAACTCGTCGAACAGCGACCTGTCGTAGAGCGTGGGCGGCGCGTTGACCTCACCGCCGTAGCGCGACAGCACCAGGGGCGCTTCGCTGTTCCGGTACCGACTCACCAGCTCCTCGATCATGTGCGTGGTGACGAAGGGCATGTCGGCGAGCATCACGATCGCCGACCCCGCCGTATCCGGTACGTTACCGATGCCGCAATACACCGAGGAGTGGATGCCGACGCCGTGCTCGCGATTGAACACCGTCGTGCAGCCGAGACCGTCGACCTGCTGCTCGGCCGCCGCCCGCTCGTGCCCGGT
>CBDUXW010000117.1:0-8137 GCA_965371275.1 uncultured bacterium
AGGGATAGGGATCGCCCGGTGTCACGTTGGGGTCGTTGCGCTCCCAGTCGATCCCGGCGGCGCGGGCCTTGGCGTATTCCTTCGACAGCAGCCCCTCGATGGGCTCCTCCGGAGGAAAGTAGGGATCGCCGTAGTAGAAATCGCGATCCGCGTAGGCCAGGTTCATCGTCTGGTACAAGGTGTGGATGTAGCGGGCGCTGTTGTAGCCCATTTCCTGGAGGTCGAAGTTCTCCAGTATGTTGAGCGCCTGCAGCATGACCGGCCCCTGCTGCCAGTGCGTCAGCTTGTAGACCTCGATCCCCTTGTAGGTGGTCATGACCGGCTCTTCGATCTTGACCTCCCAGTTGGCCAGGTCTTCCTCGGTGATCAGGCCGCCGACCTCCTGGGCGCCGCGGGCGAATTCCTGCGCGATGTCACCCTTGTAGAAACGCTCGTAGGCGGCGTAGATGGCTTCCTTCCGGGTCTTGCCCGCGGCCAGCGCCTGCTCTTCGGCCGCCACCAGCTTGCGTAACGTGGCGGCGAGATTCGGCTGCTCGAAGATCTCACCGGCGTAGGGCGCCTCGCGCTCCTCACCCAGGTGCGGCAGAAACACGTCGGTGGAGTACTCGCCCCACTCCTTGAACAGTTCTTTGTTGCGCTCGAGGTTGTTGGCCGCCGCCGCCTCGATGGCGTAGCCGTCGGCCATTTCTATCGAGGGCTCCAGCACTTCGGCGAGGCTCATCGTGCCCCACTCCGCCAGCATGACCATCAACGCGCCGGGGGTTCCGGGCGTCACCGCCGCCAACGGACCGGTGGAGGGCGGATAGCGAAGGTCCTTCTCCATGAAGAATTCTGCGGTAGCACCGGTGGGAGCTACGCCGAGTCCGTTGATCCCGATGACCTTCTTTTGGTTCGGGTCATAGATCAGCGCCTGGGTCTCGCCGCCCCAGCCGAGCGTGTCCCACATCGTCGACGTCGCACCGAGCATGGCGCAGGCGGCGTCGACCGCGTTGCCGCCGCGCTGGAAGATCATGGCCCCGGCGGTTGCGCCGAGTGGCTTACCGGTAATCGCTACCCAGTGCTTACCGTGCAGCACGGGCTTCACAGTGCGACCGGCGTTGAAGATCTGACGATCCTGCGTGTTCTGCGCACCCACCGTGGTCGGCAGCAGCAGCGCGACGATGACGAGGCATGTGGACCAGCGGCGCAGAGCGGCGCCTCCACCCAAAACACGGCGACTCACGAGCGACGAGCGGTTCATGTGTGCTCCCATTGTCGATTCGTCCAGCCGCTCCCTGGATCCAAGGACGATCAACAAGATCCGGAGCAGGACGAAGCGAACTGTTGACGTTGGAGAATGGGGCTACCTTACGAGCCCCCGGAAGCACTCGTCAACGGGCGGCAAGCGGCGGACGTGGGCAACTCAACGGCAGCCTGTCCTTCGGCGGCGAGCGGTTGCGGTGATCAGGCCCGCATCACGCGCCCTCCGATTCGACATCGTCGGGCTCACCTGTCGGCGCCTCGGTGCCGATGCGCACGATCTCGCTGAGCCAGCCCATGGCGTCCTCGAAGCTCACGAACGTCTCTACGCGAAAGCCGCGATTGCCGGCGCACAACGAAAAGAATTCGGCGTTGGCGAAACGCCGCGAGTCGGTTTCGGGGACGAGGATCGCCAGCTTGTTGCGAAACGAGTCGCGGAATTCGTTGAGCATGCAGGCGAGCTCATACAGATCGGCCGTCGACGCGTAGCCTTCGGCGCCGCGAAGGTCGAAGAGAATGGCGTAATCGCTGGGCGGCTTGTTGATTTCGGCGAGCTGCGTGATGAGCTTGCGGGCGTGGTCGAATTCGAAGGGTCCGTCCGGCGCGGCCTTGAGGAAGTCGCTGTGGTGAACGACCTTGATGTCGAGCATTCGTGCCTCCGCCCGGTTGTCGGGTTCGGGTCTCCAGTCGTCAGACTACAGAAGCGCAGCGCGAGAAGATAATGGCCGGCGCCGGCCGCGTGGTCCGGTGCCGGGCGCGCCGTGCTACCTTCGAACCTTCGCCCGTCAACGCCTCCGAAACGCCCCAAAATGACAAGTTCAAAGTCGAAAAGCGCATCTGACGGCGGCGACGCGGCCGCCACCGCCGGCCTCGATTTCATCCGCACAATCGTGGCCCAGGACAACGCCGAGGGCACGTACGGCGGCCGGGTGGTTACCCGTTTTCCGCCCGAGCCCAACGGCTTCCTGCACGTCGGGCACGCAACGGCGATTTGCCTGAGCTTCGGCGTTGCCGAGGAGAACAACGGCACCACCAACCTGCGCTTCGACGACACCAATCCGACCACCGAAGACATGCGCTATGTCGAAGCCATCGAGGAGGATCTGCGCTGGATGGGCTTCGCGTGGAGCATCGAGGCCTTCGCCTCGGACTACTTCGGCCAGCTCTACGAATGGGCCGAAGAGCTCGTCGAGGACGGCAAGGCCTATGTCGACTCTCTCAGTGAAGACGAGATCCGCGAGTACCGTGGCACGGTGACCGAGGCGGGGCGCGACAGCCCGTATCGCGATCGATCCAGCGAGGAGAACCTCGACCTGCTGCGCCGCATGAAGGCGGGTGAGTTTCCCGACGGCGCACACGTGTTGCGCGCCAAGATCGACATGGCGCATCCGAACATGAAGATGCGCGATCCGTTGCTGTACCGGATCCGTCATGCCCATCACTACCGCACGGGCGACGATTGGTGCATCTACCCGCTGTACGACTACGCGCATCCTTTGTCCGACGCCATCGAGGACATCACGCATTCGTTGTGCACGCTCGAGTTCGAGAACAACCGGGCGATCTACGACTGGCTGATCGACAACGTCGACGTCGGCACGGCGCGGCCGCGGCAGTTCGAGTTCGCACGTCTCAATCTCGATTACACGGTCATGAGCAAGCGCAAGCTGCTGCGCCTGGTCGAGGAAGGCCTCGTCGACGGCTGGGATGATCCCCGCATGCCGACGATCACGGCGATGCGGCGGCGCGGCATTACGCCCGATTCCATTCGGTTGTTCTGCGATCTCATCGGCATCGCCAGGTCCGACAGCCGTGTCGACATCGGCAAGCTCGAGTATGCAATTCGCGAGGATCTGAACCAAAAGGCGCCGCGGGTGATGTGCGTGCTCGATCCGTTGAAGATGGTGATCACCAACTATCCGGTAGGGGACGACGGCAGCAACAGCTACGGCAGCTCCATCGAGGAGCTCGAGGCCCCGTACTTTCCGCACGACGTGCCGTTGGAGGGGAGCAGAATGGTGCCCTTCGGTCGCGAGATTTACATTGAGCGCGCCGACTTCATGGAGCATCCACCGAAAGGTTTCTTCCGATTGGCTCCCGGCCGCGAGGTGCGCTTGCGCTACGCGTATTTCATCAGGTGCGAGGAAGTGATCAAGGACGATGCGGGCGACATCGTCGAGCTGCGATGTACGTACGATCCCGCGACGCGTGGCGGCTCGGCGCCCGACGGCCGCAAAGTCAAGGGCACGATTCACTGGGTGTCGGCCGATGCGTCGGTGCCGGTCGAGGTGCGCCTCTACGATCGCCTATTCACGGTGTCGAACCCCGACGAGGCGGCTGCCGCAGAGAGCCGGGATTTCACCGCGTTTCTCAACCCCGAATCCCGGGTGACGGTGATGGATGCCCGCATCGAGCCGGCGGCCGCCGCGGCACCGCCTGCCACGCACTACCAGTTCGAGCGCCATGGGTACTTTTTCAGCGACCCGGTGGATTCGAAGGCCGGCGCCCCGATCTTCAATCGCGTCGTGACGTTGCGCGATACCTGGGCGAAGATCTCCCGGGCGGCCGAGGGATCTCCGGTTGATGCGGCCGACGCCGCGGGGGCGGCGGAGCCGGCCGAAGAAGCCGAAGCCCCCGCCCCGGGCGACAAGCGCCGCCGCGTAAAACGCTCCAAGTCGGAGCATCGCGACGAGATTCGCGCCGCCAATCCTGCACTAGCGGAGCGTTACGAGCGCTACGTGAACGACCTCGGGCTCGGACGCGAACAAGCCGACGTGATCACCGGCGACACGTCGGTTGCCGATCTTTTCGAGTCTGCGATGGCGGCGCACGACGATCCGACCGCCGTCGCCAACTGGATGGTCAACGAGCTGTCACCCCACTTCGCCGACGGCAAGGCCGACGCTCTGCCGTTCGGCGGCGCCGAGCTGGGGGCGTTAGTGGAACTCATCGCTGACGGCACGATCTCCGGCAAGATCGGCAAGGAGGTCCTCGCCGTGATGCTGGCTGAAGGCGGCGATCCACAGGCGATCGTCAAGGAACGAGGCCTCGAGCAGGTTGTCGACGAGGCTGCCATTGTCGCCGTCGTCGACCAGGTTATCGCCGCCAACCCCGAAAAAGCCGACGAGTACCGCGACGGGCGCAAGGGCTTGGCCGGCTTCTTCGTTGGTCAGGTAATGCGTGAGACCGGCGGTACCGCGAATCCGGAACTGGTGCAGAGGCTGGTTCGGGAACGGCTGGAATAAAGGCGCGGAGCCACCTGGCCCGGAAGCCCGCCTGCATCCGGACGCGCCCGGGCGGCGTCAGCCGCCGTCGCGTTTCTGCTGGAAGATGACGCCCTCGGGGAGGGGGCCGTGCTCCCGCTTCAGAGGCTCGTGAACGTGGGTCGCGGCATCGAGAGTCTCGCGCGTGTACTCGAACGCGTACTCGGGGAAAAACTCCGGATTGAATGGTGTTTCGGGCGCCCCGTGGCATTGGCGGCATACCGTTTCGGGCACCGGGTATATGAGCCCCTTGGCGATCACCTCGTCGAAGCTGTGGTCGTTGTTGTCCTTGCCCATGACGTCGTCGTGAATGTAGTCGCCGCCGGCGCCGTGACAGGTCTCGCAGCCGACGCCCGCCAGGTCGGGTGTCTCCTCGAGGCTCACGAAACCCGACGGCTCACCGTATCCCACGGTGTGACATCCGAGGCAAAGTTCGGTTTCCCGATAATCGACGTCGGCGTGAAGATTGACCTTTTCCTTGGCCTCGGGACGAACCCCGGGCTCGAGTAACGAAAAGATCTGCGCGTGCGCGGTCTGCTGCCAGCTTCGATACTCACGCAAGTGGCACCTGCGACAGGCGCGCGACCCCGTGTACTCCGGGTTTTGCGATGGTTCGGTGGTGACGGTGCCGAGTAACGAGGTGGCCGCGATGGCGCTGGCGACCAAGCTGATGGCTATCTTACCCATGACGAAAATGATACCGGTCGCGGTCGGGACTTGCGCTGCGGCCTAGTGCTGGACGACCCGAATCCGAAACGAGTCGAGGCTGACTACCTGTTGTCGCGGGTTGCTGAGCGAGTGCCGCGGGTGACCTAGCTGCCGTCGCCGTTGCTCAGCAGCTTGCGCCAAGCGGCGTCCGACATGGCGGTGCGCACCGACGCCAGGGCCTCGGCTGCAGCGCGCAGGTCGGCCTCGCTGGCCGTCAGGGGCAGCTTCGACAGTAGCTCGACCTCGCGCCGGTCCATGGCGCGGGTCAGTTCCCGGCCTGCTTCCGTGAGCTCAACGAGCTTGGCGCGCCTGCTTTCGGGATTATCGAGGCGTTCCACGGCCCCCTCTTTTTCCAGCGACTTCACCAACTTCTGCGCCTGCGAGCTGGTGACGCCGCAGTCATCGGCCAGGTCCGCCACGGTCCTGGCGCCGTCGCGATCGATGCCCTGCAGGATCGTCCAGGCTTCGGATGACAGGTCGCCGTAGGCGTGGATCTTGGCGGCTACCGACCGAAGGCTCTGAAACAGGGCCACGGTTTCAGCGAAGACCTGATCGAGGACGGGCACCGTTGCCGCCGATTGAGCGTCCGTAGCCGCAGGAGCATCTGGCTTATTCTGTGCCTGAGTGCTCATAACTGTGCTTCAATAGCCATAAAATCCTCCCACCTCTAAGGTGGCCAAACGACACCCCTCCAAGCAAGCCCAATCTGACCCATGATCGGCGTAGGTTGCGGCGGACAAAGAAAGGGTGGGGCCCGTGTCGGGCTCCACCCTCGCTTTTCTTGGCTCTTGTTGGTGACGCTGAATCAGCGTTCTACGATCGTTGCTCCGGTCAGTTGGGCGATTGCGGACAGCGTCGTCTGGGCGGCGTTGAGGCCCAGACGGAAGTCCTTGTCCGTGTAGGTCGTCCACACGTCGGTCGGCTGGTGCCAGTTGGGGTTCCAGCCGCCGCCCGTTTGCGCACCGCGCTCGTTTTCGCGCAAGCTGATCGACCGCACGATGTTCATGAACGGCGTCGAGTCGGTGTTCGTCATGTGGGGACCAACCTGTGCCGGGTAGTCGGTGTTGTAGGCATCGGCGGCTGCCTTGAAGAGAAACGCGAACCTCATCGACTCGTCGGCCAGGTCCGAGTCCGACTGGAACTCGATGTTGACGTCGGCCTCGGGCCGTTGCTCCCGGCTCACCGTGCCGTCGGGTCGCGGCGCGCCATGATCCCACAGCATCATGTCGTGCTGCACCATGCCGAGCCACGTCGGCTCCGGGTATTGACCGGAGCCGGGAGGATCCTCGATCCCCTGCAGCTCCTGGCGCTGCTCGACGTAGGCGCGGGCGCCGTTGAGCCCCGTTTCCTCGTTGTTCCACAGGGCGAAGCGGATCGAGCGTTCGGTTTGCACGTCGGGCGAGCTGAAGACCCGCGCCAGCTCCATGACCAGTGCCGTACCGGAGCCGTCGTCGTCGACGGCCTGGTTGACGCCGTGCCCGTCCATGTGGGCGCCGATGATGTACATCTCATCGGGGCGGGTGGTGCCGATCTTGGTGCAGTACACGTCCTGACGGTCGCCATCGACGGGCTCTTCCACGTTCAGCGCCCGGATGCGCTCATCGGGCTGGGCCTCGAGGTCACGATTCACCCCGGTGCGGGCGCGGTAGCCGTACACCGTGCTACCGCCCGAACCCGAGCCTCTGCGGCCGACGAGGCCGCCTGTAGGTGTAGTCAGATCGGCCTCCTCGGCCGAACCCTGCCGGCCTCCGCCGCGTCGCCCACGGCGCCCGCCTGCTCCCTCCGGCCTCGGGACCGGGTAGGTGAAGGTGATGCGCTCGGTGTTGGTGCAGCCGAACGACTGCAGCTGCGCCTCGATCCAGTCGAGAGCGTCGCGGTTGCGCTGCGTCCCCTGGCGTCGGTCACCGAACTCAGTCAGGCCCTTGAGCGTGGTCTTGTAGTTGTCCAGCGTCAGCCGGCTGACCATCGTCTGGACAGGATCGTCGTCGCCGGCCTGCTGGGCTTGCGGCGTCGTTCCGGCGCTGGAGCCGGCGACCAGCAGAACACAGATCGCCAGCATCAGAACTTTGGCGCGCATAGATGCTCCTTCGGGAGGCGAAGGCAGCAGCCTTGCCACCATGAGTTTTCCGGGGGGAGCGAATGGACGCACAGACCCTACTCGCGTTCGCTGCGCGAGACAACGTTGGGCGCGAACCACGTCACACACGAAGCTCGATGATCTCGGCGTGCGCCTCGGCGCCGGCAACGTGCAGGTGCGCCACCGATACCGGCAGGGAAAAGCGTCGCGGTCCGGCGCTGCCGGGATTGAGAAACAGCACGCCGTTGCGCTCGTCGCGCGCCGGTTGGTGAGAATGGCCGTAGATCACCACGTCGAACCCGGCGGCAGCCGGGTCGAGGTCGAGGAGCCCGACGTCGTGGATGACGTAAATGTCGATGCTCGCCACCGACACTACTTCGGTTCCCGGGAGCGTCCCGGCCCAGTCGCCGCGGTCGCAGTTGCCGCGCACCGCGTGAACGGGGGCGATGCGCTCGAGGTCGTCGACGATTTCCCGCGGCCCGATGTCGCCGGCGTGAATGATCAAGTCAACGCCCCGCAGCGCCTCGAAGGCCTCCGGACGCAGCAAGCCATGGGTGTCGGAGATAACGCCGATGATGGTGCCGGGAAGGTCGTTCACACCGCGGCCGCCGGCTACGAAATGGAGCCGGGCGTGCCGACCATGATGATGCTGTTCGCTTGTCTTTCCATGTGGTACCGGCCTACAGAATTTCCAGCAGTCCCGAGAGATTGGCGAACTCGTGATCGGGGGCCAGATCCGGGTTGAGGAGCAGGTCGCCGGTGCGGTTGGACCAGGCACATGCCAGGCCCGCGGCCACCGCTCCCATCGTGTCGGTGGCCGAGCCGGCGACGTGGAGGATCCGTTGCGGGG